>NZ_BAAGGP010000008.1:0-54553 GCF_054658615.1 Pseudolactococcus yaeyamensis | reverse complement strand
AGCATTTCCAGCATTTCTTGAAAAACAGGAATTTCATTAGTTTTTTCATGAATCGCTTTTTGACCCAGCGTTATGCCACTTTCCGTCAAATAAGCACTGAGAATTTGTAAAGCAGAGTGTGGTTTATTCTTTTGCGATGTGCTACGAATTGCTTTCCCATCAACTGCAATAATCTCGCCAACGACTTCAAAATTCTCACGCATTATCTCAAAAATAACTTCACTAACTTTTTGCCCATCCATCATGCTCAAAACACGAGAAAAAGTTGGTTTTGAAGGGATTTTTTCAATATTGAAAGTTCGCTTGAAAAACTCAGCTTTATTTTCAGCATAAGTCACGATATCACAGAGTTGGTCTAAACCGCATAAAACGGCGCACATGACGATGATTAGGACATCGCTTAAAGGATATTTAACGTATCTTTCATCTCGTGAATCTTCTATAATCATAAATTTTTCTTGTAGTGTCAGATTGTTCTCCTAATGGGAGTTTAGCACTTTTGGTTAATTTTTCAACACTAATTTATGAAACGACCGTGAAAATAACCGATTATATCGGTTATTTGTGTGTAAATGTGGTAAAATAGAGGAAACGTTTTCATTTAGAAAGGAATGAGTTGGTTAGCAACTCAATTAAGAGAAAATGAGTAAATTATTTGGGAGTATTGAAGCAGGTGGTACAAAATTTGTCTGTGCCGTCGGTAATGAAGATCTAGTGATTCTTGAGAGTACCACATTTCCAACAGAAAAACCTGAGGCGACTTTGCAGCAGGCAGTGGATTTCTTTAAACAGTTTGGGTCATCACTTGTGGCGATTGCAGTGGGGAGTTTTGGACCGATTGATGTCAATATCACTTCTGAAACTTATGGTTTTGTGACGACAACGCCTAAACCGCATTGGGCGAATTTTGATATGATTGGCTTTTTGAAAGCTCAGCTTGATTTACCTATGTTCTTTACGACAGATGTCAATTCATCAGCTTATGGTGAACAGTTATTAGACCCATCACTTAAAAGCTTGGTTTATTTCACCATCGGCACCGGTATTGGTGCGGGTGCGATTCAAAATGGTGATTTTATCGGAGGCATCTCTCATGCTGAAATGGGGCATATGTTTGTTAAACGTCATCCAGATGATTTAGAGTTTGCGGGTGTTTGTCCTTACCATGGTGACTGCTTGGAAGGGGTCGCAGCAGGTCCCTCACTCGAAGCGCGAACTGGTATAAGAGGTGAAAATATTGAAATAGAGTCAAATGTCTGGGATATTCAGGCTTACTATATCGCTCAAGTTGCTGTTTCGACGACCTTGACGCTGCGCCCTGAGAAAATCATTTTTGGCGGGGGTGTCATGGCGCAAGCGCATATGATGCAACGTGTTCGCAAACAATTTGCGGCCCTCTTGAATGACTATGTTGCTGTGCCAGAACTATCAGACTATCTCCAAGTGCCAAACATTGCTAACAATGCGTCTGCAACCGTAGGGAATTTTGCTTTGGCGAAACGGGAATATGATCTAAAACACTAAGTCTGACAAGTGACTGGGACAAAAGTCCTCAAAAAATAGGCGATGAATGATTCCGATTAACTTCGGAAATCGGTCATCGCCTATTTTGTGTCACTTTGGATGAAGCAGGTTTGGGTGTCATAAAAAATACCAAATTGGCATTCTTTTGACAAAACAATACGAAATTAGCTAGAAAACGCTGATTTTTTGATAACTTCGTACGCTTTCTCTTTTAGTGATTGAGGATTTTTGTTCCAGCCTATTTTGATTTCGACACAAAAAATAAGACGTCAGATCACTGAGGTCTTATTTCAATTGGTGATAACGGTCGTACCAAATGGTAACGTATTCCTTAGAAAATGGTCCCTTACCTTCATTAATCCAGTCAACTAAAATCTTGACATTTTCTTTTAAAATAAAATCAATGTCTTCTGGATAATGCATTTGACGTTTGTGACGCTCATATTCTTCGACATCCAACAATTTCTTCTCACCGTCAGCAAACACCTTGACATCAAGGTCGTAGTCGATATATTTAAGGGCTTCATTGTCAAGCGTGTAAGGACTGGCCAAGTTACAATAGTAGCTTACGCCATTTTCGCGAATCATGGCAATAATATTGAACCAAAACTTCTTGTGAAAATAAACAATAGCAGGCTCGCGGGTCACCCAACGTCTGCCATCGCTTTCCGTCACAAGCGTATGGTCATTCACACCAATAATCGAGTTTTCGTTAGTCTTTAGCACCATCGTATCACGCCAAGTACGATGCAAGCTTCCGTCGTGTTTATAGCTTTGAATCGTAATAAAGTCGCCTTCTTTGGGGATTTTCATCATCCTACCAACTTTCTAACATTCAAAGTTCTCAACAAAAATTATACCATTTTATCCGTCATTTGTCAGATTTGAACGTCGAAAATAACCAAAGATTTTTTCACCTCCTCTGAAAAATGCGTGAGGAGATAAGCATCGAATTCTTTTGTTTTCTTAACCAGATGATAACGCTTATGGAGATTGTAGGAGTTGAGCGATTGATAGATTGGATAGGTTTTGAAGTAATCGCTGATTAACTGCCATTCTCGTTTGTAGCCTAGTGGTTTGGATTGATAGTGTACGCCATCAATCATTTGGTCATAAGACTGATGATTGTGACCGAAGACAACATCCCTGATGCCATGTTTAACAAAAATGGCGTGGAATTTATCAGAACCCAGAAAAGCATTGAATTTGACAAACTTAGGATGGGTCATCACAAAAGAAGGGTGCGGCACAAAGTGCATGGTGACAATCAGATTCGCCTTATCAGCAGACGTCATGTTCGTCAAAACAGCATCAAGTTTGGCCAGAATACGGTTAGTCACGGTGATATCATCGGCATCTCGTGTCATTTTTCGGTCGAACCAAAACGTATTTTTAGTCCGCAAATTTTGCTTGATACTAATATCTGGACAAAATGAATAGTCATACCAACCTGCAAAACTCAGTAATTTTTTCTGACCAATTGTCCGAAGTTGAAAGTCATTTGCAGTGATATCTGACTCGGTCATGCCCAACATATCATGGTTACCAAGATTATAGGAAATAGTAAAATATTGCGAAAGATGCGCTAAAAAAGGCTTTGACAAATTTTCAAAGTCATTTGAGATATCACCTGCTAGATGGATATCCGTGATGTCTTGCGCTTGCAAGGTTCGAATTAGAATTTGTTTATATTGTGTATCAAACTGATTAACATCCAGATGCAAATCAGAGAGAATGGCTAACTTTTTCGTTGTTTTCATAAGTTTAGTATAGCATGCTTTGTTTTAAGATGTTTGAACGTGGTGTGTAGAGATGTGGCTTTTTTATTTTAAATCTATAAGATACAGTTAGACAAGTAGGAAGAATTGGAGAAGGTATGGTATAGATAAATAAGACTGTCGAAGGACACCATGTCTCAGGTGAGCCAGTAGCCAGCGAACGTTTGTTTGAAAATATGGAACTGGATTTGAAACGCTTTGAACTGGTGGTTGTCAAGTCAATCGGTCAATTATCAAAGATGCATTTAAAACGGCATCCTCAAGCGCCTGAGACGACAGAAATTTAAGGTATAATAGAAACATGACGAACTTAAAAGAACAAATTATTGCCATTTCCAAAGAAATTGGCATTTCTAAAATCGGCTTTACGACGGCTGATAATTTTGACTACCTAGAAAAATCCCTAAGACTGGCTCAGGAAAAAGGGATAAACTCTGGTTTTGAACACCAAAATATTGAAGAGCGAGTTAAGCCCAAGCTTTTACTTAGCAATGCTAAGACGATTATTTCGATTGCCGTTGCCTATCCTAATAAATTGCCGCAATTACCTGAAAAATCGGGCTATAAACGTGGCAAATTTTCCTCATCCAGTTGGGGTATTGATTATCATCATATTTTGACAGAGAAAATGGCCCATTTATCAGAGAAAATTGCTGAGCTGACTGACGATTTTGACCACAAGGCCATGGTTGATACAGGGGCGCTAGTGGATACAGCAGTTGCCAGACGCGCGGGGAACGGTTTCATCGGTAAAAATGGGCTAGTCATTTCTAAAGAATTTGGCTCCTATATGTTCTTGGGAGAACTCATCACCAATCTTGAGCTTGAACCAGACAGTCCAGTTGATTATGACTGTGGCGACTGCGACCATTGCATCACGTCATGCCCGACAGATGCGCTCAATGGCGATTCAACCATGAATGCCAAGCGCTGCCTGAGTTTCCAAACCCAGAAAAAAGGGCCGCTTGATAAAGAATTTCGGGTCAAAATGAAGACGATGCTCTATGGCTGTGATATTTGTCAAATCGCTTGTCCTTATAATAAAGGGATTACGAACGAGGCTCAGACGACGATTAATCCGGAGTTGGCTTATCCTGAGTTACAACCTTTTATTCAGCTGAGTAATCAGGAGTTCAAGGCTAAATTCAGTGAAATTGCAGGCTCATGGCGAGGTAAAAATGTTTTGCAGCGTAATGCGATTTACGTTTTAGCTAATGTTAATGACAAAACGGCTATTCCTTTATTAGAAGAAATAGCAGCAAATCCTAGCAATGCCGTTCACCAAGAGGCGGCACAATGGGCGCTAGATAAGATTAAATCAAAGGCGAATCATCATCAATCTTTGAAAAATAGATGAGAACGTGGTAGAATAATATAATATGGAAATTAGTGAAATTCGCAATCAAATTGCCCAAAATAGAGATAAGATGGCGTCATTTCGAGATAATCTCGATTTAGACCGCCTTGAAGAAGAAATTGCGCTTCTTGACAATGATATGTCTGACCCTAGTTTTTGGGATGATAACATTGCCGCACAAAAAGTCGTTGAGCAATCAAACCAACTCAAAGCCAAATATGAGACTTTCATGACCATGCAAGCTATGCTTGATGACCAAGAAGTTATGTTGGAGATGTTGGAAGAAGATGCTGATGAGGAAATGCAGGCGGAATTGGCAACAGAGCTTGATAAATTAGGTGCTAAAATGCAGGCCTATGAGCTTGAAATGCTTTTAAATCAACCTTACGATCACATGAATGCCCTTTTAGAGATTCATCCTGGATCAGGTGGTACCGAGTCTCAAGACTGGGGGAGCATGCTCATGCGGATGTATGAGCGTTGGGGAAATGCCCATAACTTTAAAGTTGAAGTTGTCGATTACCAAGACGGTGATGTCGCTGGTCTTAAATCAGCAACCCTGAAATTTACTGGTAACAACGCTTACGGCTTCCTTCGTTCTGAAAAAGGTGTGCACCGTCTGGTACGTGTTTCACCTTTTGATTCACAAAACCGTCGTCACACCTCATTTACTTCGGTTGATGTCATGCCTGAATTAGATGATTCGATTGAAGTTGATGTCCGAGATGCTGATATCAAAATGGATACTTTCCGTTCTGGTGGTGCGGGTGGACAGAATGTTAATAAGGTATCAACAGGGGTTCGATTGACGCATATCCCAACTGGTATCGTGGTCTCATCTACTATGGATAGAACGCAGTATGGTAACAGAGATTTGGCGATGAAGATGCTTAAATCTAAACTCTACCAACTCGAAGTTGATAAAAAGCAAGCAGAAGTCGATGAATTGAAAGGCGATCAAGCCGATATTTCATGGGGCTCACAAATTCGTTCTTACGTTTTCATGCCTTATCAACTGGTTAAGGATACACGTTCTGGTTATGAAACAAGTCAGATTGATAATGTTATGGATGGCGATTTAGATGGCTTTATTGACGCTTATCTCAAATGGAAAATGTTGTAAGGCTGTAATATTTTAGAAATAGTAATTTGTTATAATATGTGTATGTTGACAAAAAACAGAAAGAAACTAAAAATATGAGTAGTATTATCAAATTAAGTAATGCAACCAAAAAATATAATAACGGAACGACCGCCTTGCGAAATATCTCAGTTGATATTGAGGCCGGAGAATTTGCTTACGTCGTAGGACCTTCAGGCGCTGGTAAATCAACGTTCATCAGATTATTGTATCGTGAAGTGAAGTTGGATAAAGGTCAGGGCGTCGTCGCTGGCTACAATCTTGAAAAAATTAAAAAACGTGATGTGCCGATGCTTCGTCGCTCTATCGGTGTCGTTTTCCAGGACTACAAATTGCTACAAAATAAAACAGTCTATGAAAACATCGCTTATGCTATGGAAGTTATCGGCAAACGCCCACGTGAAATTAAAAAACGTGTCATGGAAGTACTAGACCTTGTTGGTCTTAAACACAAAGTTCGCTCATTCCCAAATGAGTTATCAGGTGGTGAGCAGCAACGTGTGGCGATTGCGCGCTCAATTGCTAATGCCCCCAAAGTACTAATTGCCGATGAACCGACAGGTAACTTAGACCCTGAAAACTCATGGGAAATTATGAACCTTCTGGAAAAAATTAATATCCAAGGGACAACAATTTTAATGGCGACCCACAATTCACAAATTGTTAACACCTTGCGTCATCGTGTTATTGCGATTGAGAATGGTCGAATTGTCCGAGACCAAATAGAAGGAGAATATGGCTACGATGATTAGAACATTTTTTAAACACCTGTGGCAGTCCGTTAAAAATCTCCGCAGAAATGGTTGGATGACAGTTGCTGCTGTTTCATCTGTCACCATTACCCTAGTATTGGTCGGTATCTTTCTAGCCGTTATCCTCAATACAACGAAATTAGCCTCTGATTTGGAAAATAATGTTCGCATTTCAACCTTTTTGAAACTTAGCGTCCATGATGCTGACAAAGAAATTCCAGATTCCAATGATAAATCAAAGATGATTCCTAACGCAGACTACCACAAGGTAGAAAAAGAAATTAAAGCTGTGCCACACGTGGTCAAAGTGACTTATTCAAGTAAGGAAAATGAGTTGGAAAAACTCATGAAATCGATGGGCAACACTTGGAAAATGTTTAAAGGTGACAGTAATCCCCTTTATGATGTTTATATCGTTGAAGCGGATAAACCTGGAAATGTGACGGCAGTTGCTAAGAGTATTAGCAAAATTGATGGCGTCGATCGTGCAGACTACGGTGGGACCAATACCAAGAAAATTTTTGGTCTCTCAAAAGTTATCAGAACTTGGGGACTCGGTGCAGCTGGTCTTCTCTTGTTTGTCGCAGTCTTTCTGATTTCTAATACGATTCGGATTACGATTTTATCTCGTCAACGAGAGATTCAAATTATGCGTTTGGTAGGTGCTAAAAATGGTTATATCCGTTGGCCTTTCTTCCTTGAAGGGGCATGGGTTGGCCTAATCGGTGCTATTTTACCAAGCCTTCTTATCGGTTTCGTTTATCGTGTCGGTTATGTCGGTTTGCAAAAACCATTATCGCAACAAGGGTTATACCTTCTGAATCCTAACACATTTGTCCCACAATTGATTGTTTTAATGTTTGTCGTCGGTGTGGCGATTGGGTCAATCGGGTCAATTATCTCAATGAGACGTTTCCTTAAAATTTAAATCTTGAATAAAAGAGCGACTACTTGCTCTTTTTTGCTATTTTTCATGGTTTGCTGTCTCATTAGGGATATTTTATGGTAAAATAGTAACGATATTATAAGTTTGTACATTATTTAACTTAAATAATGTCCTGAATAAATGGACAGTAGTTGAAAGAAGAGACGATGAAAAAAGTTGTGATTATTGGCTCGGGCATTGCAGGTGCAACCGTTGCTTTATATTTAAAAGGGCAAGCGGCTGTCACAATTATTTGTAAAGGAAATCAAGAAGACAGTAATTCGATGCTGGCTCAGGGTGGCATTGCGGCTGTCATGCCAAGCAAGCGTATTGAAGAAGGACAAGCGCCAGATAATGAAGCATCTCATGTCGCGGATACCATGTCTGCTGGTGTGTTTCATAATCAGAAAGAAGCAGTTGAGAAAATGGTACATGAAGGGCCTCAAGTGATTCAAGATTTGATTGATCTGGGGATGGTTTTTGACCAAACTGCTGATGGACGACTAGATTTAGGACTTGAGGGCGCGCATACACATAAGCGAATTTTACATGCAGGTGGCGATCAAACAGGTCGTCAGTTGACAAGTTTTATCCATGAGCAACTGACAGCGGTCAAATGGTTACCCCAGACTTTTGCTGTGGATTTTATTGTAGAAGACGGTCAAGTTTGCGGAGTGAGCTATCTTGATGTCGAGAATCAACGGCAAACGATAATTGCAGATGATGTTGTCTTAGCAAGTGGTGGCATTGGGCATTTGTTTCAGGATACGAGTAATGATCAGACGATTACTGGAGATGGTATCGCCATGGTCTTACGTGCAGGATGCGATTTGTCTGATATGGCATTTTTGCAATTCCATCCTAGTCTTTTAGACGGTGGCGAAAAAGTACATCCGATTCTGATTTCAGAGGCTGTCAGAGGTGCTGGGGCTATTTTGGTTGATGAAAACGATCGTCCGATTATGATTGGTCGCTCTGGTAAGCTTGACCTAGCACCACGAGATGTCGTCAGTCGGATCGTCAATGAAGAGATACAAGCGGGACACCAGATTTATTTGGACGTCTCGTCTGTCACGAATTTTTCTCAGCAATTCCCAGCTATTGCAAGCTATTTGAAGCAGAATAATATTGATTTTGAAACCAGTCAGCGTATCCCCATTAAACCAGGCATGCATTTCCTGATGGGGGGGGTCAAAACAGACTTTTCAGGTCGCACAAAAGTTAAACACTTATATGCGGTAGGAGAAGTCGCCTTTACAGGCGTTCATGGTGCTAATCGTTTGGCGAGTAATTCTTTACTAGAAGGGCTTAGTTTTGCTAGAAGTGTGGCACATGCTATTTTGTCAGACAAGGAGAACAGGTCTGCAAGTGAGCAAGTACAGCAAGTCACACAATCATCAAGTAAGATGCGCCTACCAAATCGCGCTGATTTGGTCAAACGAACATCTGATGCACTAGGCATCATCCGAAGACCTAGAACCATCCGCCAGTTTCTAGCTTGGTTAGCAAGCTTTAATTATCAGCGCTTAGACCAAACCTGTACAGATCGTCATCAAATTGAGACAGCTAACCTATGTCTTGTCGCAGAAACGATTGCCAATGCAGCGCTTGCTCGGACTGAAAGTCTCGGTGCACACTACTTATTATCGGAGGAATAACCGTCGCATGAATTTACAAGCAAAAGAACAACTAAAAGCCTTCTTGATTGAAGATATTGGCACTGGCGATTTGTCGGCAGATTTAATTTTTGATGCGCGTGAACAAGGAAGTGGCGTCTTTGTTGCCAAAGCAGATGGTATCATTGCCGGACTAGAAGTGGCGCAGCAAGTCTATGATTTGTTAGGTCAAGATGCGACTTTTATCTCTAGCGTGGCGGATGGTGATAGCGTTAAAAAAGGTCAGCTTATTGGGCGATCAACGGGGAATATCCGAACCCTGCTAACTGGGGAGCGCGTGATTTTGAATCTCTTACAGCGGATGAGTGGGATTGCCACTTTCACCGATATAGCGATTCAAACATTAAATGATTCAACGATTAAGATTTGTGACACACGAAAAACAGCCCCGGGTTTGCGCTATTTTGATAAATTGGCCGTTAAAATCGGTGGTGGTTTCAATCATCGGGTAGGACTCTACGACGGCGTCATGCTCAAAGATAATCATATTGCTTATGCGGGTAGTATCTCAAAAGCAGTTGAGAAAGTTCGCGAGCAGATTGGTCAAATGCTTAAAATTGAAGTCGAAATCGAAACAGAGGCACAATTACTTGAAGCGATTGATGCTAAAGCTGATATTATCATGTTTGATAACCGAACACCAGAACAAGTCGCTGCTTGGACAAAGCTAGTGCCTGAGACGATTTTGACTGAAATTTCTGGTGGCATCACACTTGATAACTTAGCAGACTATGCGCATACAGGCGCTGACTACCTCTCTCTAGGTGCTCTAACCCATTCAGTCCTAGCTTTTGATATTAGCTTTAACAGTCAGAACGGCGAAAAAGGCGAAACAAACTTGCCTCATGTTGACTGACTAAAAGTGAGTTGAGATAAACTTGAACGAGATAAAATGAGGAGAAATCATGACAGCTATAAAGACAGCTAACCCGACATTTGACAAGAAACGTATCATTCCTGAACGCTATCTACACCTATCAGACGGTGAAATGATTCGTAAAATCTATGAGAAAAAAAGACAATTTGGCAATGATTTATTGATATTAGCACATCATTATCAAAAAAATGAAATTATCCCCTTTGCAGATTATGTAGGCGATTCATTACAATTAGCCAAAGAAGCAGCGGCCAATCAGTCAGCCAAACACATCATTTTTTGTGGGGTTCATTTTATGGCTGAGACAGCTGATATGCTCACAACAGCTGATCAGAAAGTCTACTTGCCAGATGCTTTAGCAGGTTGTTCAATGGCAGATATGGCTAATTTAGAGCAGTTAGAAGCGGCTTGGCAAGTCTTAGAAACAACCTATACTGAGCCTGTCATACCAGTAACTTATATCAACTCAACTGCAGCAGTTAAAGCCTTCGTTGGTAATCACGATGGTGTCATCGTGACATCTAGTAATGCTGAGACCATTTTAAAACGTGTTTTTGACAAACACCAACGTGTCCTCTTCTTACCAGACCAGCATTTAGGGCGTAATACAGCCTACCAATTAGGAGTGCCACTTGAGCAAATGGCAGTTTGGCATCCTAAGCAAAATAGACTGGAAGCAGAAGGTGACCTTCAAAATCTTAAAGTTATTCTCTGGCAAGGGCGCTGTTGTGTGCATCAACAATATACCGTTGAACAAATTGCAACCTTACGCAGTCAAATTTCAGACTTGAAGGTCATGGTTCACCCTGAATGTCCGATTGAGGTCGTGCAGGCATCAGATAGTTACGGTTCAACTAAAAAAATCATTGATGAAGTCTCAGCTAGCCCCGAAGGGACAAAGTGGGCAATTGGCACGGATAATAATCTGGTGAATCGCTTGATTCAAACCTTCCCTAATCATGACATTAGGTCCATTAATACCTCTGCCTTTTCATGCATCACCATGAACCGCATTCGCCTAGCGCACCTTTTATGGACACTAGAAGAAATAGAGCAAGGCTCAACCATTCAGCAAATAACAGTAGATGAGACCACACAAATCTCTGGCCTCAAGGCACTTGACCGGATGTTGGCAAAATAATATGATAAAAACTCCCTCACACAAGCTTTAGCTCGTGTGAGGGAGTTTTTTATTAATCGTGTTCGTTAGCGATTAAAACAGTTTCAAAAGTAAATTCACTTGGAATGTGGCTAGCAATAGAAAACTCAAAGATTCTCCCATCGTCTAGGTAGCCAATTTGCTCGGTTTGCATCAGAAAATCCGTATCTTTTAACTTGAGATAGGCTTTTTCAAGAATACTTGGTCGGACACCAGCGACTTTAATATGCGCACTTTTAACCGTTAAATTGAGTGTTTTAGCAATATAACTATAAATTGACGTTTCCAACTCTTTGGTTGTCAGATCAGGAATAATCTCAAGTGGCATCCAAGTATATTCGATGATAGAGGGGACATCTTTAATCGTCCGCAGTCGAATGATTTTGTAAACCAAACTTTCTTTGTCAATGTTCAACTTATCAGCGATATACTGAGTAGGTGCTTCAGTCGAAAAACCGATAATCGTCGAGCTAACTTCACCTTCATGTAAAGCTGTACTACCAGTTAAAGGTGAAAATTTAGTAATTGTCGAATTTTTGAAATTCTTGACAAAACTTCCTGAACCTCTACGTCGCACGATATAGCCTTCTTGCACCAACAAATTAATGGCTTTTGTAATCGTTAATTCACTGACATTAAATTGGTCAGCGAGGATGCGTCCTTGAGGTAACTTCTCATTGATTGGGTATTTACCCGACTCAATATCGTATTTAATTTGTGTATAAATATCAATATACTTGGTATTAGTTCTCATGATTGCTCCTTATAAAAGTCTATATAGATATATTATATCATTTTTATCTAAAAATAAAGAATATAGTTTTAAAATGTCTTTTTATGATTTCAATATCATTAAAACAGGTTATTTATGACTTGTATTTGAAAATAAAATAAATATTTAAAAATCTATTGACAAACAGTTTTTAAAACTATATACTTTTAAATATAAGGAAGCGCTTTCTGATTTTAAAAGGAGTTTTGACACATGAGTTATCAAGCAAACGAAAAACGTTATGATAAAATGCTTTACCGTCAAGTTGGTCAGAGTGGTCTGAAATTACCGGCTATTTCTCTTGGATTTTGGCGAAATTTTGGTGATGATATGCCATTAACGAGGCAAAAGGATTTAATTTTAAAAGCATTTGATCTAGGTATCACGCATTTTGATTTAGCCAATAATTATGGTGGGGGTGCAGCAGAACAAAATTTTGGTCTGATTTTTAAAGAACATCTGAAAACTTACCGTGATGAGTTGCTTATTTCTACTAAAGCGGGTTATCAGATGTGGGATGGCCCTTATGGTGATGGAGGTTCAAGAAAATATTTAGTGTCAAGTTGTGATGCTAGTTTGAAACGGTTGGGGCTTGATTATGTTGATATTTTCTATCATCATCGCTATGATCCTGAGACCCCCTTGGAAGAAACAGCTTTGGCCTTGGACTCGCTAGTTCGTAGTGGTAAAGCGCTCTATATCGGTATTTCCAACTATTCTGCTACTGATGCCCAAGCAATGAGTCGCATTTTCAAGACATTAAAAACGCCATTTATCATCAATCAGATGAAATATAATCTGTTTGAACGAGAGTTTGAAGATGAGTTGAAGGGAGTAACGGCTAATGAAGGAATTGGTAATATATCGTTTAGTCCATTGGCACAAGGGCAATTAACCAATCGTTATCTAAATGGAATTCCAGAAGATTCTCGCATTTCTCGAAAAGGGGCGTTGACGGATGCGGTCACATTTGAAAAAAATTTGGCCAAGGTTCGCAAACTACAAGTAATTGCCGAAACACGTCAGCAAACGATAGCTGAACTTGCAATTGCTTGGCAACTCAGAGATGCGGGAGTTACAAGTGTGCTTATTGGTGCGAGTCGCGTTAGTCAGCTAAAAGAAAATGTCAAAGCACTTGACAATATCTCGTTTACAAATACAGAATTACAAGCAATTCAACACATTTTATAATCATAAGGAGAGATAAATAATGGACGGAATGGAACAAATTGCATTCACAATGATTGCAGCAATTGGTGAAGCAAAATCACTGATTATGGGTGCTATCGCAAAAGCACGCGATAATCAAATTGCAGAAGGCAAGGAGCTACTCAAACAAGCTAATGAAAAGTTAGGTGTCGCACACAATGAACACTTCGGTTTGATTCAAGAAGAAGCAAGTGGTGGAAAAGTTGAATTTGGCATTTTATTCATGCACGCCGAAGATCAGTTGATGACGACAGGTTTGATGAAAGATATGGCAGATCAGATGATTGATATGTATGAAAAAATGTATGAACTCACGAGGAACTAAGAAAGGATATTTATGGCAACACAAGTTAAACAAACGAATCCATTTTTAAAAAAATTAAGTGATGTGGCGCAAGCAGCAGCATCGCAAAGATATTTTAGAGCCATGCGAGATGGCTTTGTCTCATCGGTGCCATTTCTCGTTTTAGCAGGATTGATGATTCTGATTAATAATGTCATCATTGCGCCTGACGGCGGTTGGATTGCTGGCTTTGTCAATCATGGCACACTCGCAACTTGGCAAGAATTAGGCAATAAAATTATTAACGGTTCACTGAACTGTTACTCACTCTTAATCGCAATTATGATTGCTTATTCACTCGGTACTAGCCGTAAGGCAGAAAGTCCAATTTTCTGTTCAGCAGTTGCGGTTGGGACGATTTTCACACTCATGCCTTTGGTCAATGCAGTCATTCCTAACGGTGCTGAAAAAGCTGTCGAAGTTGGTGGTGTCTTACCCTTTTCACTATTAGGGACATCGGGTATCTTTGTCGCTATCTTTGCTGCCATGTTATCAACGGAATTATTCGTTTGGCTCAGCAAAAATGAAAAGCTTAAGATTAAATTGACAGGAACGGTGCCACCAGCAGTTGCCCAATCTTTCAATGCTTTGACAGCCATTATCATCACCTTGGTCGCGGCTGGTTTTGTTTCATTTGGTATTCATCAACTGACAAACTTAGAAGTCCATGCCCTGATTAATAAAGTCATTCAAGCACCAATGGTTGGTCTGACCACTAGCTTACCAGGTTTCATTGTCCTTTGTTTCTTTACCAATCTTTTATTTGCACTCGGGATTCATCCGTCAGGGATTGTCAATCCAATTCTTGAGCCACCATTGCTTGCAGCTATGGCTGAAAATTCAGATGCTTTCAAAAATCATTTGGACATTCCGCATATTATTGTGTTGCCATTCCGTGATTTGTATGGTCATATTGGTGGGACAGGATCAACGATTGCCTTGGTGATTGCGATTTTCATCGTTTCAAGAAAACAATTTAATCGTGACTTTGCAAAAATGTCTGGCCCACTTGGGATTTTCAATATCAATGAACCGATTATCTATGGTTTCCCAGTTGTCTTTAATCCATTGATTATGATTCCCTTTATCTTTGGTCCACTTATTTGTTTTATCATTGCCTACTTTGCCACTGCGGCAGGACTAGTCAGCAGAATTGCCGTCTATGTTCCTTGGTCGATGCCACCGCTGATTAATGGTTTTGTTGCTTCAGGTGGTGACTTTAGAAATGTTATTTTACAGTTGCTTTTAATCACTTTAATGGTGGCGATTTATATTCCCTTCCTCAAGGCTTACGAATTAAGTATGGAGTCTGAGGTCGTGGGTGCTGAGTCTGAATCTACTATCGATGATGATGATTTCTCAGACTTTGCAGATTTCCAGTAACTATCGGCAAAAATAGATGATATAAAATTAATTGAATTTCGGCTCCTTGGTGTTAGGAAAATAGATAAAAGTACGCACGAACGTTGTTCGTTTACGTCTTTTCCTAATTTTCTACACACCAAAGCAGTCGCCTCAACATCTTAATTAGGAGAAAAAACGATGACAACAAACATTTTACTATGCTGTAATGAAGGTATGTCGACTAGCTTTTTAGTCAATAAAATGCAAAAAGTAGCAGCAGACAACAAGCTCGATGTGAAGATTTGGGCAGTAGCTGAGCCGCGTGTGGATACAGAATCGGATACGGCTGATGTCGTTTTGTTAGGACCACAATTAGCTTTTTTGGAAGATAAAATCACCGAACGGATTGGTGAAAAAGTGCCAGTTAAGGCGATCAGCGCTGAAGATTTTGGTCGTGTCAACGCACCTGCCGTTTTAAAACAAGCTTTAAACCTCATCCGCGAACGTCGCGCACAACAATAGAAAGTTAGGTATTACATCATATGACATTAGTAACAGGTTTTATCGGTTTTGGTAAAAGCGCCAACCGCTACCATCTTCCCTACGTGAATTTGAGAGAAAATATCAAGGTTAAAACCATCTTTGACCTGAAAATCAATGAGGCATTAGCTGCCCCTTACCGTGCTAAAGGTGTTGCTTTCACCACGGACATTGAAGTCTTGCTCAATGACGAAGAGATTGAATTAGTCACGATTTGTACACCAGCTCATACGCACTATGACCTTGCCAAACAAGCGATTTTAGCTGGCAAAAGTGTTATCGTGGAAAAACCTTTCTGTGATACAGTTGAACACGCTAAAGAATTATTTGCCCTTGCGCAAGAAAAAGGTGTGCTGGTTCAACCTTACCAAAATCGTCGGTTTGACGGTGATTACTTGGCAGTTAAGCAAGTCATTGCACAAGGTTTCTTAGGTGAAATTAACGAAGTTGAAACACATATCGACTACTACCGTCCGGGCAGTTTCACAGAGCCTGCGGTTAAGGAAAATGGATCATTCTATGGTCTTGGCATTCATACCATGGATCGGATGATTGCCCTCTTTGGTCGCCCAGATACAGTGGCTTACGACATCCGAAACAACGAGGTTGTCGGTGCAGTCGATAGCTACTTTGATGTTGACTTGCATTATGGCAATACGCTCAAGGTCAAGGTTAAAACAAATCATGTTGTGGCAAGCGATTATCCGCGCTTCATCGTTCATGGTAGCAATGGTTCATTTATTAAATATGGTGAAGACCAACAAGAAAATGATTTGAAAGCTGGTGTCATGCCAGATGCCGCAGGATTTGGCGAAGATTCAGTGATGTATTATGGGATCGCTAAATACCGCAATTCAAATGGTGACTGGATTGAAAAACAAATCAAGACACCTCTGGGAGATTATGGTCGCTACTATGATTCGGTCTATGAAACGCTTAAAAATGGCGCTGACAAACTCGTGTCTGACGAAGAGACCTTGACCAACATTCAAATTTTGGAAGCTGGTTTTAAAGCACCAAGTCCAAGTGTCTACAAAGTGGAGGAACTCTAATCATGAATCGTATTTTAGCTTGTACCGCATCAGATTTTGGCAAAGAAACAACGCCTTTGGAAATTAAAGAGGCAATCAAAGCATCCGAAGGGCGTGTCGTCCTCGTCAACTTAGCCGCAGAAAATGCGCCATTATATCCAGAAGTGACCAATGGTGAAATGGCAGCAGCCTTCGGAGCAGACCTATTATTACTAAAAGGGATAGACGTTAAAACTCTGAAAATAGCAGGTCTCGGTGAGATATCGCATTTGTCTGAACTTCGCAAGTTGACAGGAACGGGTGTGGGGATTAATCTGGAAATCGCAGACGGTGGACCAGAATTCAAATGCTTGACCCCTGCGTCATTGGCGGAAGTCTTGACTAAAGGTGCAAATTTCTTATCATTAACAGCCTATGTGAAACCAGAGGCAACACCTGAGCGGATTATCGCTGATATCAAGCTCACACGTGGCAGTTATGACGGGCTTTTGGCACTCAATCCAGTAGTCAGCCATGGTGCAGATTTAAAACTTGAAAACTTACTTGCCTACGTTGCAGCTGGTGTGGATTTACTCACTTTACCAGCACCCGGTGCTGTTGCCGGTGTGACCGAAGCTAAATTGGCGGAGATTATCCTAGCTGTTCGTGCGGCTGGTGCGCTAGTTTCAACAACCGTTGGGACTTCGCAAGAAGGGACAGACAAGGCAACGATTCAAAATATCGCCCTTGCAGCTAAACGCGCAGGAGCAGATGTCTTTGAACTCGGTGATGCCGGCGTCGCAGGCATGCCTGTACCATCTACGATTTACCATGCCTCTATCGCCATTCGTGGTCGCCGTCATACCTTTGTTCGCATGGCGCGTGGTGCAAATCGTTAAGGCATATATAAAAAGAGATAGATGAAGTTTATTTTCATCTGCTTTTTTTCAACAACGAATAACTTGTTTAGGGGAGAAAAATGTCGAAAGAAAAAACAAATCAAAAAAGTTTTATTTCAAAAGTCAATGATTATGCGCAACGTGTTGCATCAGAAATGCACATGCGCGCTTTGCGTGACGGTTTTGTCACCTCATTACCTTTTCTATTTATTGCTGGGATTATGATTCTCATCAATTATGTGATTTTAGCACCAGATGGCTTTTTACTGGGGAAAGTTGTTGATGCTGAACTTTTAACAACTATCCAAGGCTTCGGTGCAAGACTGATTAATGGTAGCATGAATATCTTTTCACTTATCGTGATTGTGCTGATTGCGAATTCGATTGCCAAATCTCGTAAGTTACCAAATGCTGGTCTAGCCATTTCAGTTGCCTTGGGGGCGTTTTTCATCACGTTACCAATGGTAACTAAATTTTCAATAGCAGACTTTGATAATTTAGTTGAGGTGCCGGGTGCTATCGCTTCTAGTACTTTTGGCACACAAACGATGTTAATTGCCATTCTTTGTGCCATGTTTGCAACGGAATTATACGCAAAATTTCTTCAAAGTTCCAAATTTAAAATTAATATGGGTTCAAATGTGCCAGAAGCCGTGACAGAAAGTTTTAATTCGCTTTTTCCGATTGCCTTTACCTTGATTATTTTTGCAGTGCTCACTTTCTTTATCCATTTACTGACAGGGCAAGAAATTCAAGAACTAATTAATAATACGATTCAAAAACCTTTGATTGGTTTAACGACACATCCGGCTGGTTTCCTTGTTTTGGAATGTGTTGGCATTCTCTTATTTTCAGTCGGCATTCATCCAACGGGTGTAACCCCTTTTGTAGATCCAATTTTAAACACAGCAACTGCTGAAAATATGGATGCTTTTGCTGCCCATCAAGCCATTCCGCATATTATCACAACGCCATTTCGTGATTTATATGGTCACATTGGCGGGACAGGTCAAACCTTGGCCTTAATTATTGTGATTTTTATTTTATCTAAGAGACGGTCAAATCGAACGTTTGGTAAAATGACGGTGCCAACTTCTATCTTTAATATCAATGAACCGATTATTTTTGGCTTCCCAATCGTCTTTAATCCCTTCATGATGATTCCCTTTGTCTTAGCGCCAATGATTTCACTCATCATCGCTTATGTGGCAACCTCATTTAATTTGGTCAGTCGCATTGTTGTCTATGTGCATTGGTCGACACCACCATTTTTGAATGCTTTCTTCGCGTCAGGTGGTGATTTCCGTAATGTTATCTTACAAGTTATTGTGTTAGCTGTTTCAGTAGGTATCTATGTGCCTTTCTTGAGGTTATATGAAAATACGATGCCAATCGAAGATGGCAATGGAGAGGTTGCGGTTGTAGCAGACGATGATTTCAGCGATTTTGCTGATTTTACGTAAAATCTAAAAAGCTCGTGTGAGACTGTTCATGCGAGTTTTGTTATCATTGTATTAAACTAGATGAGAAAGGCGTTTGATATGACAAAATTAAAATACGGTATCATGGGTGGTGCAAGTATTGTACCGAGATTTGTCGCTGGATTAAAGGAAAGTAGTGGCAGTCTCGCCTATGCGATTGCAACGCGCAGTAGAGAAAAATCTCAAAAATTAGCAGAAGAACTTGATATTCCTGTGATTCATGAGACTTATGAAGCTTTGGTGAAAGATCCTGAGGTGGATATGATTTATATCCCACTTTGGAATAAAGGACATTTTTCAGGTGCCAAGCTTGCCCTTGAGCACGGCAAACACGTCTTACTCGAAAAGCCCTTCACGCTTAAAGCGCAAGAAGCAGAACAACTTTTTGACTTAGCAAAAGAAAAGCATGTCTTTCTGATGGAAGCACAAAAAGCTGTTTTTTTACCTACCATTCAAGAAGTCAAAAAGCGGCTTGAAGCAGGAGAAATCGGAGAGATTGAGTGGGTTGATAGTCAGCAATCCCATCCCGGTGTTGAAAAAATTCCGTGGTTTGGTGATGTGACGGCTGGTGGCGGCGCTTATATTGGTAGTGCCTCCTATCCTTTGAGTGTGTTACAGTATTTATTTGGCACTGGGTTTGATTCGGCTCATGGTGTCTTAACACATTTGCCGGATAAGTCTGATGATAAAGGTCAGGGGATTTTAACCAAGGGAAATATGGTCATGAGTACCTTGATTGCGACGAGTTTTCAGTTGGAAAGTCGACTGGTCATTCATGGTCGTAAAGGTCGGGTGACCATTCCAGATTATTGGAAAGCAGATACTGCTGTGATTGAAATTGGAGATAAAACTGAACAGATTCATTTTCCTTATCAGAGTGAGTTTGTCTACGAAATTGCTCACGTTGAATCCTGTCTGAAGGCAGGTCAATTTGTGAGTCCAATTATGACGCCAGAGATGACCCTTGCAACAGGGAAAGTGGTTGAAGCTTTATATCAAGATAACTTTAATAAATAAAGGAAATTAAAACCCAAAAGCTCCTGTCTTTCGGAATCGAAAGGCAAGAGCTTTTGGGTGTGTTGATATCACTTTATTATTTAACAGCAGCGCTAAATTCTTCTTTAGAGAAGGCTTTATCAATGATTGATTTCAATTCTTTAGCAGAAGCTTCCATTTTTTGTTGTTCAGCATCATTCAAAGGAATATTGACTGGACGAACGATACCGTGAGCACCAACGATCGCAGGTTGGCCGATAAAGACATCGTTAATGCCATATTGACCATCTTGGTAAACTGAAAGTGGCAAGACAGCATTTTCATCATCTAAGATAGCTTTTGTGATACGAGCCAAGGCAGCAGCGATACCGTAGAAAGTCGCACCTTTTTTGTTGATGATTGAGTAAGCAGCATCACGAACGTTGATGAACAAGTCAACTAAGCCTTGTTCGTCGATGTCGCGGTTATCTTGCAACCATTGTTCAAGTTTCACACCGGCAACGTTAGCGTGTGACCAAACTGCAAATTCAGAGTCTCCATGTTCCCCCATGATATAAGCATGGACTGAACGTGCGTCAACACCAATTTTTTCCGCAAGGGCTTGGCGGAAACGAGCTGAGTCAAGTGATGTGCCTGAACCGATAATGCGTTCTTTAGGGAAACCAGAGAATTTCCATGTTGAGTAAGTCAGGATATCAACTGGGTTAGCGGCAACAAGGAAGATACCGTCGAAACCTGAAGCAACGATTTGTGTCACAACATCTTTGTTAATACGGAGGTTTTTTTGAACCAAATCAAGACGTGTTTCACTCGGTTTTTGTGGTGCACCAGCGGTTAAGACAACAAGGTCAGCGTCATGTGCATCAGCGTAAGTTGCTGAGTAGATGTTTTTTGGTGACGTAAAGGCAAGCGCATGGCTCAAATCTTCGGCATCACCTTCAGTTTTTTCTTTGAAGATATCAACGATACCAAGTTCTTGAGCGATACCTTGGGTAACAAGGGCGAATGCGTAAGAAGATCCGACAGCGCCATCGCCTACGAGGATTACTTTTTTGTGCAATTTTACATCAGTCATAATGTTATGAATTCCTTTCAAATTCTTGGTATTTCCAAGTTTTTCAAACAGTTAAATTATATCACTTTAGCGTGATTTTGTCAGACAATAAGTTTGGCTTTTTCAAGAAAATTTCTGAAAACGATTTCTAAAAAGACTTTTTAATTAAGTTTAATCTGTCGATTTTTTAAAGATTAAAAAATTATGCTTAGGGTCACAACTTATGAAGCCGACACAAAAAGTCTATCGTCAATTTATAGTTAAATCTTTCGGAACAGTGGCATGGCAACTTATCATTTTAGTGATTAAGTCAGAATTTGTACAGCTTTTAGCACTTTGCAGCGTGATATTAATTTCGCCAAAACCTAATTTGACATTGGCTTGAATCGCTTTTCTTTGAAAGGCTGAAAGTTGGGAGAGGAAAGCAACAGGAACTATTAAGTAGATAGAAACAAGGCGTTGACCAACCATTTGTTGTTCTTGAATTTTTTCCACCCATTCCCAAGGAATGATTTTATCTTTTGTTGCCAATGCAGACGAGTAATCATAAAAGCCTTCTGGTGTTAAAACCACTAATTTTTTACCTTTAAACAACTGCTTAAAAATATAATAAGTAGCATAACCAAAAAAGATAGGGCAATTAGAGGAATGCTACTTAATAAAAACTGTCCTTGAATTAAAATACCCATGAATAAAATGAGAGACATGAAGACCATTAACAGACTTAAAATAGCTAAGCCAAACTGTTTCAATTTATTTTGATAAACAACAAATTCTGATGAGTTAGTGGACATAGAGAACCATTTCCTTTAGTTATAAGTTGTTTGGGAAGAATGAAGGCGAGCTTAATCACACTTCATCTCACGAATTTTAGCTTCATTGGCCGTCACTCGCAAGGTTTTTTGACCAACATAAGTCACAAAACCGGGCGGTGTCCCTGTTGGTTTATGGAGTTTTTTAACATCAATCATATCCACCTGAACGAGATTGGACAGGCGTGCTTTGGAGTAGTAGGCAGCAAGTTCAGCAGCCTCAGTAATCGTTTCATCAGACGGCGCAGGATTGCCTGTGATAATGACGTGAGAACCGGGAATATCTTTGGCATGAAACCATAAATCGCCTTTTCGAGAGAGTTTGAAGCTGACCTGTTCATTTTGCAGATTATTTTTGCCGACTAGGATAATCGTGCCGTCTGTTGCCTGATATTTTTCAGGCGGTAGCAATTTTTGTTTCTTATTGTTACGGTGTTTCTGCTTGATAAAACCAGTCTGAATTAATTCTTCTTTAATATCGGCAATCTCAGTCACAGAAGCTTGCTCTAGCGCATTTTCGACAGACTCTAAATAAGTAATCGTCTGTTGAGTCTTGGCAATCTGTTCCCCCAAAAACTTGACTGCCTGTTTCAGCTTAGAATATTTATGAAAATATTTCTGAGCATTTTGATTGGGCGTTAAAGCTGGATTGAGTGCAATTTCAAGTGGCTCATTGGTATAATAGTTTTCCAATGTGACCGATAGTTTATTATTAGGCACCTCGTGCAGAAAAGTCGTCAACAACTCGCCCTTTTGGCGGAAAATCTCAGCATTATCCGTTGCTTTCAGCTCACGTTCTTGTTTTTTCAGTTTCTTACGATTTTTATCCAGCTCTCCAGCCACCTTGCGGATGACCTCGCTTGCGACTTGGTGGACTCGATCTCGCTCAGCCTTATTTTGGTAATAATGGTCGAGCATAGCAGACAAGGTCTCAAAAACTTGCGCATCGTCAGATAAGCAAATCGCTGAAAAAGTATCATTGGGATAAATTGAAGGAGAGACCGTTGTTAAAAGCGATTTGAAATGGTTCAAGCTTAGACCTGTTAAAGCCACGGCACTATCCCGCCCCAGTCCTTGGAAAATTTTCTGTAAATTGTCACCAGTTTGCAAGGCTTCAAACACTTTTTCATCAGATGCCGTAAAAGGATTACTTTTGCTATCACTAGGTGGCGCAATATAAGTCGATCCGGGGAGAATTGTCCGATATTGGTTTTGTGAAAAGCCAACATGCTTAATGGACTCCAAAATCTTATTAGACTCCCAATCCATGAGAATAAGATTACTGTGTTTCCCCATAATTTCAGCAATCAAGGCAATTTTCATGCTATCGCCGATTTCATTTTTAGAAGAAATTTCAAAGATAATCTGGCGGTCATTGTCAATCTGATAAATCTTTTCAATGAAAGCACCGCTGAGATATTTCCGTAAAATCATGGTAAAGGTCGAAGGTGTTTTAGGACTTTCAAAAACAGTTTCGGTTAGCTGGACACGCCCAAAAGTAGGGTGGGCGGATAATAATAATTTGTGGGATTTTTGATTGCTGCGAACCTGCAGCACCAATTCATGGTCGAAAACTTGATTAATTTTCTGGATGCGACCACCTGTTAGATGCTCAGATAACTCCTGAGTCATGTGATGTAAAAAAATACCGTCAAAAGACATGGTAACTCCTTAGTCTGAATACGTTAGTAGAACAAGTCAAGCTGGCAACTAGTCAGTACATCTTGCAACGCCTCTTTAAAAAACTTGCTATTTTAGGTCATTTGAATTATCTTAGAAATAAAATACGAAGGACTTTAGCTCTTTTCTCCTATTTTATCAGAATTTTTTGTAAAAAGCCTCTTTTTCAGTTATAATGAGACTATGAATAAAAAATATAGAATTTGGGGTGTCTGCATCGGCATTGTGCTGCTCTTGATTATTATAACCCCTCGCATTCATCGGCATGTTCGACGAGAGGAAGGTCGAATTATTCCAAAAGTCACAGTAACAGATCAAATTAAGGCAGTGCCAAATGATGATATCAAAGCCTTGCTTAGATCTCATTCCAAAGCAACCGTGATTATTTTGAATGTGCAAAATACCAAGCTCAATCAAAAATTTGATCAGTTTATCAATCAAAATCAGAATTTAAACTTATCTCAAACCATCTATATTTTCCAAGAACTTTATCACGATAAGCTGATTGCGAAACTTAATCTCGACAAGACAGCCATCAATGTCGTACAATTTGAAGGTGGTAAGTCAACTGCCATCTATCCGGTTACATCAAAAACTGCTTTTGATCAAAGTTTAGTTGACCAACTTAAAAAACTTTCGGCTAATTGAGTCAAGTTTTCTTGCCCCATCTACTTATAAATAAGGAGTTATTACAAAATGAAAAATAAAAAAATGCTAGTCGTTGTTGCTGTTATTGCCATCTTAGGCTTGGGATCTATTTTCATCCCGAAATTTTTCCAGCAACAAAATAAAGTTAAATATGCTGACGTAAAAGTCGGTGTCTTACAGTTCGTGACTCATCCTGCCTTGGATGAAATTTACAGTGGTATTAAAGAAGGCTTAGCTGATGAAGGCTATGCAGATGCTAAAATCAATTTTTACAATGCGCAAGCTGACCAATCAAAAGTAACGACAATGGCAAGCCAACTCGTAGATCAAAAAAATGATGTCCTCATCGGTATTGCGACACCAACAGCACAAGGCCTTGCTAATGCGACAACAGACATACCTGTTATCATGGGTGCTGTATCAGATCCAGTAGGGGCTAAACTCGTAAAAAATGTCAAAAAACCAGAAGGGAATGTAACAGGCGTTTCAGATAAGTTTCCGGTTGCGAAAGAAATTGATCTGATTAAAGAAATGACACCTCATGTTAAAAAAATCGGTATTTTGTACAGCTCATCAGAAGATAACTCTAAATCACAAGTTGCTGACTTTAAAAAAGTTGCGAGCGAGCAAGGTTATGAAGTTTCTGAATATGCCGTGTCATCAACTAATGATATCACAACAACCGTTAACGTTGCACTTTCAAAAGTAGATGCCCTCTATGTACCCGTAGATAATACAATTGCCTCAGCCTTTCCGACAGTTATTGAGCTATCAAATGCAGCCAAAATTCCAGTTTTTCCATCAGTTGATACAATGGTCGAACAAGGCGGTTTAGCGGCAGTGACCATCAATCAACACGATTTAGGTGTGGCAACAGGTAAAATGGCAGCACAAGTCTTGAAAGGTAAAAAAGTGTCAGAGTTGCCAGTCGAGTTTTACGATACAACCAAACCAGTGATTAATGGAGCAGCAGCTAAAACGTTAAGCATTACTATTCCTGAAAGTGTCGCTAAAGCTGCCAAAGCAGCAGAAGAAAAGGGGACGAAATAAAGCATCATTTTAAAAAATAGATGACGTTTTAGATTTACTATGATATTATCAACGATTAATCAAGGCTTATTATGGGCGATTTTGGGTCTGGGTATCTTTATGACTTTTCGGATTCTAAATTTTCCAGATATGACGACAGAAGGGGCATTTCCTTTGGGTGGTGCGGTTGCCGTGACACTCATCACACAAGGTGTTAATCCTGTCATTGCAACGTTTGTTGCCTTTCTTGCAGGATGTGTGGCAGGTCTTGTTACCGGTTTACTCTACACCAAAGGTAAAATTCCGACCCTTTTGGCTGGGATTTTGGTCATGACATCGTGTAACTCTGTCATGCTCATGATTATGGGGCGTGCTAATCTAGGTCTACTTGGTGCTGATAAGCTCAAAAGCACTTGGATTAGTGTATCTGCCGTCCTCCTTGTGTTAATGCTCATTTTCTATTTTCTCAATACCAACCTAGGTCAGGCATTCATTGCAACGGGTGACAATGTCGAGATGGCTCAGTCATTTGGGATTAACACGGGAAGAATGGAAGTCTTAGGCTTAGTCGTGTCCAATGGTGTCATAGCGCTATCGGGTGCTTTAATTTCACAAAACGATGGGTATGCAGACGTCTCTAAAGGAATCGGTGTCATCGTCATAGGACTTGCTAGTATCATTATTGGTGAGGTTTTCTTTGGTAATGTCTCACTTTTTGAACGTTTATTTGCCATTGTTATCGGATCGATTTTTTATCAATTTTTGATTTTAGCTGTTATTAAACTAGGCTTCAATACTAATTATCTCAAACTTTTCAGTGCCATTGTCTTAGCCATTTGCTTGATGATTCCGACCTTTAAAGACAAATTTTTCAAGGGGGTGAAGCTCAATGCCAAATGACAAGAACCCAATTATTGAACTCAAAAATGCGACGAAAGTCATTGAAAATGGTGACGAGCGTAAAGTTATTTTAGATGATGTGTCATTAAAAATATTCGACAAAGATTTCATTACTATTTTAGGTGGGAATGGTGCTGGGAAATCTACTTTATTTAATGCGATTTCAGGTACGCTAACACTAACTTCAGGTTCAGTGTTCATCAAGGGCAACGATGTGACAAATCACAGTCCTGAAAAGCGTGCTGCTGCCATTTCACGCGTGTTTCAAGATCCAAAAGTGGGAACAGCGCCTCGGATGACGGTGGCGGAAAATATCGCTATCGCAGCGCTTCGGGGACAGAGAAGAAGTCTGGGTTTACGTAATATCGCCAAGTACAAGGGAGATTTTGCGAGTCTGGCTGAGCAAATCGGTAATGGTTTGGAGAAGCATCTGGATACGCCGACTGGGAATTTATCGGGTGGGCAAAGACAGGCACTGAGTTTGTTGATGGCGACGATTGTGCCACCAGATTTGCTTTTATTAGATGAGCATACGGCGGCATTGGATCCGAAAACGTCAGTGGCTTTAATGCAGTTGACGGATGATTTGGTTACTAGCAAAGATTTGACTGCGTTAATGATTACGCATCACATGGAGGATGCGCTCAAATATGGTAATCGTTTGATTGTCATGAAGGATGGTCAAATCGTACAAGATTTGCCAACTTCGGAGAAAGAACAGATGAAATTAGAAGATTTCTATAGGATATTTGATTAAATGAATAAGATACTACAAAGAATTTCACGTGTGGTCTTGGCATTTTTCGCTCTGATTCTGCTGTTTGTCGGGGGTATGAATTTTCAACGGTATTTGACGGAACATAAGGAAGTTAAGACTTTAGTTATCGGTCAGGTGGTTAAAAATCCTGAGCGTGGCAAATTGGTGGCTTACACTTTCCAAGGGAAAGACTATCAGGCAGCTCCTGTCGCTAATTTTTTTAAAAACTTTGGTAAAGTTGGGACGGAGATTCCTGTTTATGTCAATCATAATCATCCGACAAAAATCTATATCAGAAAAGGTGCGACCAGTCTGCTAGTTTTAGCATTTACCTTGATGGGGTGGGCTATTTTGATTATCCTAGTCCTATTCTGTGAATATTGGTTTCTGCATAAGCTCAAGCGTATGGCACAGATAGAAAATAAAAATAATGATTAATAATAGATAGAGGAGACTTCAAATGGAAAATACTTTTTTTATCATCAAACCTGATGGTGTTCGCAGATTATTAATTGGTTCAGTGGTTAATCGCATCGAACATCGTGGGTTTACAATTGAAAGACTAGAAATGCGTCATATCACGAAAGAATTGCTTGAACAGCATTATGCCGATCTTGTTGATCGTCCTTTTTATCCTGATATCGTTTCTTACATGACCTCAGGGCCAGTAGTGATAGGCGTTTTGAAAGGTTCTGATGTGATTAACTCTTGGCGTAAAATGATGGGTGCAACGAACCCCTCAGACGCATTGCCGGGCACGATTCGTGGTGATTTTGCGCATGCTTCTGATGATGATTCTGTTGAAAATATTGTCCATGGTTCAGACAGCCCTGAGTCAGCAGCACGTGAAATTGCCCTTTGGTTTGGCAACTAATCCATACAAATTCTATCCAAAGAAAATAACTTGCTGAAAAATATTGGATGGACAAAGAAAACATTGATGCTTACCAGGTCATTATAAAAGAAGGTAATAAAGTTGATAAGGTATCAGTGGGACGAAAAGTTAAGGGAAAAACTAAGGAGACAGTATAATGGGAATCAATCATCAAGGTATGATGTTTCAAGCTGCAAGAGGTTACGGCTATGATCCACTTGTTGATTTAGGGACTTTGAACCCCAAAACTTATGAATTTGAAGAATTGGTTGACGATTTACCAGTTGTTCAATCAATTACTGATGTTGAACTTAAAGAAAAAGTCAAAGATTCGATTTATCAGGCTAGAAAGCATAAAGCTAATATGCAAAAAGCTTGGAATGAAGACTCACAATATCAGGATTTACGTGAGAAAAAGAAAGATTTGGGTAAAGTTGGGAAAGCACTTCAAAATAGCATGTCAGATCTTGGATACTTAGTTAGTATAGGTTATAGCCATAATGATTTAGCGAGAATTACGGGGTGGAGCAACTATTGGCTAAGAAAAAAAGTAAGACGTTGCGATTGGACAAAACCAGTTGAGCGTATCCAATTTACTTATAATCCCAAACGATAGTTTCAGATAGTCACGAGAAATCGTGATTTTTTTGTGCCTTTTTTTCTGCTCTTTTAAATTCTTGGGAAAATGTAGTATCAAAAATAGAAATTGAGGTAAAAAATGGCTAAAACAAAGACTGTATTTAACACCGAGGTCTACGACCCAAACACTTTATGGCAAGTAATTGCCGTGAGCCGTGACAACAAGTCAATTGTTTATCAAGGTACTGGTGACTTGAATGATTGGACGATGGAGATTGACTTCAGCGAACAAGATTTCAAGAACAAAGTCAAAAATCTGATGATGATTCAAAACAACATGATGGCGGACAGGGCCAATCGAGCTTTAATGGCTGAGGATGATTCAATTTTGAATGAACCTATCATGGTATTTGAAACATTTGATGCACCGACATTTTATGACAAGGGGGAAATCTGATGACGAAGGCACGTATTGCCAAAATTGATTTTGATACATTGACGATTATCTACCGTGAACTCAAAGAAGGACGACTGTTTATCGAAGATTTTGAAACGAAGCGTGACATGTTTCGGAAACTTGATGAGATAAATTGGCTTGAAAATGTGCCTTGCTCATTGAATTTGCAGAAAAATAGGAAGAGGTTAGGATATGAAATTTGAAAAAGCACCTGAATTTTCAGCTGCTGAGATTAAAAAAATCAAAACGGCTGCTTTTCGTAGCTATAAGTATGGGAAAAGAGCGGGGGGTGCCTCAGATGTTGCGTTCTTACAAAAATACATCTCAGAAGATGAGGATAATTTTACAGTTAGTCGGTACACTAACTCAGAAAATTTTGAAACTCGTGATGCTCAAGTGCGCCATTATACAGCGGAGGCTTTAAAGACTAGCCCATATTTGACTAGAGATGATATCCTCCACTATCGTACTTATTTGGATTCGCAATTTGAGAAAAAATATGGCTATGGCGTCTATGAAGTTGCGAAGCGCCAGCTGAATAGCTATGATAAAAATGCTGCTCGTGTGGTAATTGAGGGGCAAACTTTCATACTAGATTACAAGAAAGAGAGTTATTTAAACGTTGTCATGCTCACAAAGGCTCAAAATGACCCGATAGAGAGCGTAAAAGTTATCGGGTGGGGATTCTTTCGATAAAGACTACAAATCGCTTGAGAGTGCTTTTGAGACCGCTCAGAGTGCTGTTAAGGAACTGAATGATGAAGAAACTCAAAAGGTCTATCAAAATTTCTTTAAAGAGCATCTTGATAACAAGTTATCAATTAAAGCTGATTTGTCCTTTACAGCAGGTGATGTAAGAGACAATGCTCTTGAACTTCGAGCTTACCCTACTTGGGAAGATACTCGCACTCAAGGGGTTAAGATTGAACTAACAAGGCGTTATCTGGAGAAACAAAGTGAGAAAGAACCTTATCTCACAAGTGAGCGAGTTGAAAACCTAATTGAGACACCTGATTTGCTTGGAACTGGGGCAGATGTACTGCACAAGTTTTATGAGTTGGCTGATTCTTCTGAAAATGCTCTGGAAGTTTTTGAGCAATTTCCTGATATTCTCAATAACATTCAAGCAGCAGCATGGCAAAAAATCCCTCTGAGAAAAACGGCAGCTCCAACAACTCCAGATAGTGATCCAGTCGAATTAAAACTTGCTCAAGAAGCACGTCAAATTATTCTTGGCCATGCGACAGGTACTACTGACTTATCAAACGAAACTATGATTAGAATTGCTAGAGCACTAGATGAAGCGTTTGGCAAGCGAGTAGATGATGATAAGTATCAAAACATTTCAGATTTAGATGTGATTTCAGCTTATGCACAAGATGTCGCAGAGCTTGATTTGACAGGTGCACCGTTATTTATGCTAGATCAAAAACTTGATACTTTGACAGATAGACAAGCTTTTCAAATTGCACAAGCGCTTGGCGATACTGAAGTCGATGGCAAATATGCGGAATTTGTGGCAGATGTCAAAAAAGAAACGATTGCCTATTTTTCAGGTTGGTCAAATAAAATCAAACCGACATTGGAAAACGTTTTGGAAGTGGGGGAATTTCCAAAGGGAACGGATATCACACCTGAAAATATCTGGAGATGTGTGCATGGGGAGAGTTTCTATGTTGGTGCAAACATCTATGATTTTATTAAATACAAGGGTGGCGTAGACGATACGATTACTAGGGAGAACTTGTTTAAATGGGCTAGTTATGAAATGAACTTGCCATACGCTAATTTTTATAACGCTTGGTTAGATAGTGATAGTCCAGTTATTACAACAGACTTATTGAGTGCAGAAGATAATGGTGCGTATGAGTACAGATCAAAATTACCTCATGGTGGCTTTATCTATTTGTCTTATCAAGCAGAAGACGATTTACCAACATCAACTGTCTTTGTCACGGTAACTCACGGTGACTATCAAGTACGTGAATTTAATCTTGAGTTCAATCCACTTATAGATGGCTATAAACCGCTGGATTTTGTTCGAGAAACTCTGCTAGAAGCACAGTATGGAGCTGGTCAAATTACGACACATCAGTTAATTGATAAAATTTCAGAGTTAGAAACAAACATTTTAGATGACCGTCGTGAAAATGCTGAGATAAAACAAAGTCTTGCTGAAGCAGAGAATGATGCTTTAGTACAACATGAGGAAAATGACCTTCAATTGTCGGAAGACTTAGGTATTTCGGAATTTGTTACGATGCAAGAACTTGACGATTTTTCTAAAGAGCTTGAAGGCTTGCTGTCCAAAACAGATGAAGTGATTGAGAACTTTAAAAAGGAAACCTTTAGAACTGAAGAAAGTGCTGCTAATTATGGCTTGGGAGAAGAATATACGGATGAGGTCATCTTATCTGATATAGCTATATCAGCCGTTCAAGAGTTACGAAACGAAATCGAAACACTGGAACAGAGTACAAGAAAAGACGACCTAGAAACTAAGTCGTCTGAAATTGAGGAGACCAATTGGAGTACGGAATTTTTATCGTCCGAAACGAAAGGCGGTCTCATACCCGATTCTGTTATAACAGAATCCCATGATGCCTCTGTCACCAGTGCACCTACACTATCTCCTCATTTACCTCAGTTTACCATGACAGGGGAGTATTTGTCAAATAATAAGCAAGGTTATAAGGTAGCAAATGCTAGTGACATTAATTTCTTGAATGAATACCTCTCTACCATTCAAGAAGCGGCACAATTTTATGACGAGAAGATGAAAGATGAGATTTATCATTATGTGACAGTTAATGATGCTGGAGATTATGAAGTTGTACCAGTCAGATATGGTGCTGATAACTTTGCTCATTCAACAGGTGTTAGTCTAGTTGATGATAATCGTGAATTACCCGCTAAAGATGTTTTGAAGAACTTTGTGGAGGGAAATTTTGAGCATCAAGCTATTCTCGTGACTGAACGGGATAATTACAAAAAGAAAATAGAGGTGCTAGGTCAACTTAAAGACTTATCAAATCTAGAATCGCTTTATATGAAAGACTTTTCTCAAGTAAAAAGCAATATCAAATTTGACGATGCTTTCAAAACGCAATCAGATGAGATGATGCTTGCTATGAGAGATTTTGGAAATGAATTTTTAACACCTTATTCTCTTATGAATACGCAGAAAGATAAGGTCAAACAGAAATATCAAAAAGTTGGAGAGCTTCGACCAATTGTTGCAATCTTTGATGAAGAACGTACCCAATCAGGTAGCAGCATTGGCATTCTTGACTATAATCAAGATGTCTTTGAAAACCTCTCAGACATGATGGAACTTCAAAAAATGATGTTTGATGTGATTACAAGCGCAGATAGAAGTAGTGAAAAATTACCAGAACATCCTAAATCTATGCAGGTTATATTTGATGAATTAGAGCAAGAGGAAATCAATCAATCCGTGCTTGAAGCAATTGAGGATTTACCAGTCTATCAGGCAATAGAGGCAACTAATGAGGCAGATGGATCAAAAAACACATTTGATCCTAATTACCCTAAAGCTGAAGACTACAAGGAAACAACAGTCAAGGCTCTTTTAAGCGACATGAATCTTGAAGTGGTATCTGATTCAGTAGGGATTGCACTTAAAGATAGTGATGGTATTTTAACTTATCTGAATGAGGATATAGATGTTGTTTCAAACAAATTGACTCGAAATCAAAATGAGCTTATTTTTGACTTCTCTCAAGCTAATCTTGTTCATGACTTTGGCAAATCTCCAGAAGAAACACAAAAAACCTACGAAGTAGCAAGGGGAGCCTTAGATGACTTTTTAGAAAAATACTATGAAGTTGACTATAAAACGCCAGTATTGCAACAAGAAATTGACATTCAAACCCTTGAGCAATATGATGACGAGACACTTTATGCCAATGTATTCAAGAGTAAGGGAGCGGATAATTTTGAGATTCATTTGACTTCAGACCGCAAACAAAAAATCAATGATGAAGGTGAGTATGCTTTAGAACATAGCTTAGAAGCTGTTAAAGCAACTTTGAGAAAGGTTGAAGACCAGCTTGATTTTGTGGACACACCTCAAGAGTTATCTGCTTACTATGAAAATATGGATGAATATCGTGATCTGAGTCAATCAGAGTTTGAAAAAACATTTGCACTTGTTAAACAAGCACAGGATGATATTCCAGATGTTCCAGATTTTTTTGAAATCCATAATCAGAAAGAAGATACGATTATCAGTCATGAAAAAGACGAAAAATTCTTTTCAGATGAAGCCATCAAAAAATCTGAAAATGGAAAAATAGAAGTTGAAAGTGAGGAGTTAATAAAGCAATTTAACGAACAAATTTTAATTAAGCATTTTAATGACCGATTCAATGAACAACATTCAGTTATGACTGCTTGAGATAGTGGAAGAGAGGGAATTATTCAGATTGGTTTAGAAGACGGAGTATTTTCTGGCAAACAACCTTTCTTTGAAATTGATTTGAATCAAAAAACGGTTATTCCAAATGGTTATCATGTCCTTCAAGGAATGTTCAGCCAAAATGAAGATATAAAAAATATCATGTCAGATTTTGTGGCAGCTAATCCAGATTACCGTCTATTTGATACGAATATTTCTGTTGAATCAAGTGATTTGGTATATCTTGGCTTAGCCGAGCAAGCTAGAAAATTTGTAGTGGAATTTTCTGAGAATCCAACACTCGCAGAAGGACAAGAAGTGACAAAAGAACTCATTGAAAAAATAATAAGTATTGATTCTTTGAATGAATTTAGTCGTGGCTACGATAAACTCTATATTGATGAAGTTTTCCAAAATGGAGAAGTGACCGAGAGTGAACCTTATCTGAGAATCGATTTAGGAGACGGTTTGGTTGAAAATAAGCAGTACTATCTTGATTTAGCTAAAAAAATTGGATTAACACCTAAAGATATTGGATTTGGGAAATCTCAAGAAGATATTCAGCTTGATTTGCAGGCGGTAGAATTTTCTGATTCCTATAAAAATAGCGAAAAAGTCCCACAGGATTTGACATTGGTTTTGGAAGACTCGGAATCTCTTAAATGGGCAGATGACAGTCGTCTTTTTGTCCGTGCTGAACTGCAGGACATCGAAACAGAAGAACCTGTTATTTATACGCCATTCGTTGTAGATAACCCAAGAGAAACTGATTTTCTAACCTGGTGGCAAGACAATTATAAAGCGATTGACAAACAAGTTCGTTCTTCAGATGACGTCGTTGCTTTAGAAAAAAAGCTTGATTTCCGAAGATTGCCTAAGCTAGAACAAGAGAAAATTTTGGATGAGCAAAATGGTGTCCTGAACTTGTTTGATGATGAAAATAACTCAAGTAAGTTAAATCAAATTGTTGACCAAATTGATATTGAGGAAGATACTCAGGTTACGGAGCAACAAACTCAAGAAAAATCAATTCCGACCAAGGAAGAAGATAATAGCCGTCTGGCTCAGGCTCAACGTAAATTGGAGCGCCTTGAGCGGGAGATGTCCGAAGCAACGGATGAGATGTATGCCCATCAAAAACTGACAAATGGTCAGCCTATGAACGATAAGCGTAATGGTCCTGCATGGTTTAAACGACGTGAAGAACTTGAGCGAAAAGCTCGTAATTTGGATTCGGAGCTTAAAGATCATCGTGATCGTGTTGATAGACTTGAACAGCAAGTATTTAATAAGGAACACGGTCTCAATAAACAAGGAACTGGTTTGGAGATGAGCGTTGGGAATATTGATAATATCAAACGTGCTATTGAAACAGGTGAACTCATTGAAGGTAACAAAGCGAAACTTTCTGGTGAAACGATTAAAAAATATCAAAAAGAGTTGGTTAGGCTAGAAGAAATGAAGCATAACTCAGAAAAAGTCCAAGGGGTTATGAGTGATGCAACTAAGGCTTTAATTACCAGTGGTGATATCAAGCAATGGATAAAGCAGCCAACACTCTATTTTGTGAATGGCTTACAAAAAGTTGCTTTGGAACTTGATGCAGAAACAGGAGAATTCAAAATTTCTCAAAAATATGCACCGAAAACTCAAACTGATAAAGATTTTGTAGATAATCTACTTGCTAAATATAATGCAGAAAAGGTTGAGTCGATTAGCACACTTCAAGAGGTTTTAGATGACTTAGATAATCATCCTGAATTACTCCCTGAAGTAACTGAACTTGAAAAATCATTAACCGATGTTTCAAGATATGATGGTGTTGATAAAGATAGTCCAGCTATCGCAGAATTGCAATCAAAAATGGGATTAGGTTCTGCCGAATTTGTTTCTGAAAATAGGGCTAAGCCAACAGTAGAAAACGATGAAGTAGAAGTAGGGAAAATTATTACTCAAATTTCAGATGGCTTTGTCACAATGTCACAGAGAGCGCCTCTTGATTCTGAACCAGATAAAATTGATTTAGCCATTCTGGATGAAAGAATGAATACCATTCAATCTTTCTCAGTTGGTGTATTAAATGTTACAGCAGGTGAGACAAAAGAAGAGAGACGTGAGCAGACTGCATACCATCTTCTCGGAGAGTTAGCACAAGCCTCAGAAATTGGGCAGAATGATCTTTCAGCAATCAATGTTATTTCAACTTTTTCTCTTCTTGACACACCTGAAGTTTCAGTGACTTTTGAAGATGTTGAAAAAGTTGAAGAATTGGCCAAGGCATTTTCTAAGGCTAAAATTGTTGAAGAAATAGTTGAGAAATCAACAGAAAATACTGTTACACCATATAAATCAAAAGATATCACGGTTGAACAGATGATGAATGATGCAGCAGTGCAAATACGTGAGTACTCGAAAAATCCAGCTGATTTAAAATCATATATGGACTTTATGAGTAACTTCCCACAATATTCAGCTAAAAATAATGCACTACTTCGGAGACAATGGCATGGTGCAGTGGCAGTAGCATCTTTTGATCAGTGGGCGAAGTTAGGAGATAAACTTGGTATTAGATCAGATGACCTTGAAACAGACAGAGTTACTTTCAAAAACGAAAAAACTGGTGAAGAAAAGGTTATCGAAAATGGCAGTCTTTCAGTTAAAAAAGGTGAGAAATCAAATATTTATTTGTTCAGACCGCAAACTACAAAAGTTATTCCACTACTAGATGAAAATGGCAAACAAAAGAAAAACGATAAAGGTTATCCAATGTTCAAGCCATCTTTTAAAGCAACTGCTGAAGAAAAAGCTAAGATTGCAAATGGTACACTCAAAATCGAATCTAGGCCGAGGATAGCTGAAGGAAAAGTTCAGTTTGCTAAATTCCCAGTTTATGACATTACGCAAACAAATTTGAAATCAAGTAGTTATCCTAAAGCGATGCCGAATCGCAAGGTTGATTATGATGTCGATATTGATAGTGCGAACAATATGATGAGAGGATTGAAAGCCTATTAAGATAAAATCAAAGTTCCTGTTTTTGTAGATGAAAATAACTTCTTAGGAAATGCCAAAGGTGCTTTTCGTCATAGTGAAATCACAGGGGAGCAACATATTATTATGAATCCACGTAACACAGAAACAGATAATATTGCGACCTTGATTCATGAGTTGGCCCATGCTACTCTGCACAATCCGTTGACAGAATATAAAGAAGATCTGTCAACGAATCGTAAAGAATTGGAAGCAGAAATGACCTCATATATTGTCTCTAAACACTTTGGAATGGATACTGCTGAAGACTCTATTGGTTACATGGCAGATTGGTCTAAACAACTCACTGTTCTAAGTGATGAAGAGTTGGACCATTCATTCACTCGAATAGGTGGCACAGTTAAAACAATTGTTAAATCTATTGAGAGAGAATTCGAGATTGCACCAGTTAAAAATAAAGATATTGCTACTAATGTTGGTAAACCAATCAATCAACCAAAAGTTAAAGGCAGATGATCTGTCAACTAAACAGCGACTATATTAACGCTCGAACGGGGTGAGAAGCCCGTTTTAGAAAGGGAAACCATGGACAAAAATATCACAGAATCAAAATTGATGATTATTACGGATACTGAAGGTGAGAAAAAGGCACTTATGGCTTATGACAAGCTTCAGAGAAATAATCGTTATTCAGTCTATGTTGCGCTTGAAAGCACGCCATGTATGCCCGATATGGACTATTTTGATAGGATCTATGTTGAAATGGATAATTATCAGAAATTGTTTGATCATATTCCAGCCATTGAAGTTGCGGTTCCTATATCCAGCCAAGTTGACGAGGATATTCAGGAGGCAAGTTTGGCGAAACATGAAGAGATGGGAAATAAGGAGCCAGCAATTATTGATAAACTCTGGTCTGGAGAATTTCGGAGACCGCCGAAAGGTAGCTGGGAGAAAACTTTAGCTTCTTTTGATTTTGGAAAACAAAATCAACTTCCTAGAAGTCACTCAATCACTTTTGATAATGACAGTTTTTTAGCAACTAAGAGAAAGAGCGTGAGATAAAATGGCACACTATACAGAGATAAAAGAGGCATATAATGCTTTAGCAGAACAAAATATCACCGATAATGGTGAATTGATGAGTTTTGACTTTGAACATGATATGCGATTGATTGTCGAACAAAATGAAAAGTCCACTGGGAATTCGATAATTAAGCAGATAACTAACCTCTATCAACTGAGGTCAAAGAAATTTTTAGAGAAATTTCCAGTTCCGAATATCAGAGTCATTGTAGATGGTGTTTCGGATGTTTTCAAGCTCAAAACAGCCAAGGCAAGACGTGCAGCGCTTTATGACATCATCGCAAAAGATGCAGCTCAATTTCAACTTCAAGGTGCTTATAAAACTATTGTAATTAGTGGTGAGCAATTTCAAGTTATCCGTGAAAATTCTGATGTGGAGAATTTGGCAGTATTAGAGTTCAAAAACATTAGTGTTGGAAAAGCCAAAGAATTACAAGGATTTGAAATTTGGAAAGAGATTGATAAGGACATAGTGTCTGTGCTACCACTTCCTTATCCAGTTTATGATGTTTATCGGGATGCGTTTGATATTGAAACAAAGGAAGAATTAAAAACATATTCTGAAGCTATCAAATCACTTGAACAATATGTGACTATCCTCCAAGGTAATTTTGAAGAACGTGATACAGCATTTTTTGAAAAAGCAACTGAAGAAATGACTCAAATGCTTGAAAATAAGTATCGTATTCCTACTAATGAGTATGAGGATAAAATTGATGAACGGTTTAAACAAGTTCTTGAAGACAAGGGAATTGTCGCCTACACGGCTAAGAAAGGGCTAGATCATCTAATTGAAAAGTTCATTAGTGATGCAGCAAATGATGGCTTTTTACTTTCAGCTATCCATGATCAAATTGTTATCGAAGGGAATTCAGTGGAAGGTGCAGAATATAATATTTTGCGTATGAATTTAGAAGCGGTTGAATCATTTGTCTTGGACGATTTTAAAAATAACTGCCATAATTTAGCACAATATGGCACTAATCCATTCTTTGATAAAGGTCAAGAAATGGGCTATCGTGTTGATATTTCTAAACGTGAAGCCAAGGAAACTTACGACTTGCTCAAGTTTAATCATGGGACAAGTCCTAAATATGCAAAAGTTGATATTAATGACATAATCGTCAATGAAAAATCATTACATGAAGAATTGGTGCAAGCTCATGATACTATTGATGAATTTGTCAAAGTTTCAAACACCTTATATGCCAACTTTGATACGCCAGAAAATCATGAATTTGTTCAACAAAGGTTTGAATCGCAATATTCTGTAACGGAAGTTTTTGAGGGATTGCTTGGAGACTGTCAAAGTCGTGAAGATGATATTAAGAAGATTATCGATATGGATCACTTTATCCATCACAACGATAATCATCAGAAATTACTTGAAGTATTACAAAGTGATATGCCATTAGCTTACTATCATTTCAAGTCATTTGGATTAAATGAAGCCACCTACTTACCAGAGGCACAGTTTGAGGCAAGAGTTAATCAAGCAGAGAAATTCTTCCAGCAAGCAGAAATGGGAGATACATTATCGTTTGGTACAAGTAGTATTTTAGTTAAAGCTGTCAGCGAGAACGTTAATAATGGTTTGAATCCAGTTGCGGCTCGTATTTTTACCAAAGGTGAATGGGAAGATGACTATCTTTTGTTTGGTGAAAATGAAAAACACCCGCCTAGAGAACGGATTGAGGAGATTCTTAAAGCATGGGGAGCAGATGAATTTGATAGCCAACAAGCACCATTACTTAAAGAATTTTATAAACCTGAATTTGTCCAAGAAAAAATTCAAAAATTAATGGTAGATGTTACGGATAGATTTCGTGATGAGGATGTCAGAACGCTAGATAAGATTGTTACCGAAAAGAGTAATGGATTAGCTCATATTTTTTATAAATTGGATAATGAGGAATCAGATAAAGCGATGGTAGAGCTACGGCTTAAAAGTAGTAATCCAAAACTACTAGATCCAATGTCGAAAGATTTTGGTGATATCTTAAAAACTTCACGAGATACACGCAAGGTTTTTGCTGGTGTACTTGTCAATCAAGAAATGTCGAAAACAAGATAGAGTATCAAAGGAGAAAAATGGTAATGAAAGGAAATTACAATGACACATATTATCGCAGCATTCCCTTGCTTAGGTAAAACGACACTTTATAGTCTAAATAAGGATACAGTGTTTGATAGAGAATTTAATGAATCTCGTTCTGTTCGAGAAATGGATGTCGAGAGTACTAAACGATTCTTTGACAGTTGTGCAGAAATAGTGAATTTACAGGTAAAAACAGGTCATTATGACTATATCTTCATTACCGAAGATGAAAGGCTTGTATCTCGTTTGAGTTTGACATTGAAAAATCAGCTGACTTTGGTATTTCCAAATGTCTTTGATAGGGCTGTTATGGCTGAGTACAAAGAACTTGTCATTGAGCGCTCAGGAATAGAGTGGTATAACCGTGTCATGCCAACTAAATTAGCTTCTTTGAAAGAGCGTATTCAAAAATATCAAGCTGCAGGATATGATTGTCGATTGACAGATTTAGAACATCCATACATTGAAGATGTTTTTGAGTTTAGCGACAGTGTTAAATTATCCCCCAAAAAGAAATTAGTAGGGGGAGATGAATGACGACTATTCTAGCAATACTTGCGAATGCAACAAGTTTAATCTTGTGGTTACCGCAAGCAAAATCGACCTGGGAAAATCGAAATGAAGAGACAGCATTAAAAGGCATATCCCTAGGCACTCAACTATTTGCTGCCGCAAACACAATCATGTGGTGCTTGTACGGCTTGTCTATTCAAAGTTATTGGGTCTCCGCAGGAACAATCATTACATTGCCTCTTGTTTCTTTAACAATCTTTTTTAAGGTCAGGAAGCGACAACCAGAGGCAGATGATTGCCGAAAAGATTATGTCCCACGCAGGAAAAAAGTAACTTTTGATAATTACTTAAAAATGAGTGATTTTGAAAAGGGACAGTGCATAAGAGATATCAGTGAAGATAAAATAATTCGTAAAGTTGAACTATTAAATTGGATGAGCTATGAATCACTTAAAGAAATCAATAAAAAATACTGGGATTTAGATTTGCAAAAAGTTGATTTAGCAAAAAAATCACTTTTGAACAGTATCAAAGATTAAGTGATTCTGGAAAAGAGCAGTATTTGATAGATATCAAAAAAGGTAAGGTTTATCCAGAATACCAATTTTTATCTGAAGAATCATACTGTAAACTTAGTTACCTGGATAAGAAATATTGGGATGAATATGTTGAATACTAAGTAGCCTATTAGTATAGTGGAGAATATGGAGATTTAAAGAAAAATCATGACAATTAAAAAAGCAAAGAAGAAAAAAAATCACTTTAGAGTTATCATTGGAAGTATTCTAGGAGTTGTTGTAGTTACTTGTATCATCACTTTTGGGATTTTCATGTTCGAGAGTAAGGGAAGTTGGCAAGGAGTTAATCAAACAGGTGTAAAGTATGAAGATAGGAAAATATCTAAAAAACTGGCCAAAGCAATTGAGCAAAATGGTACAGCAGTGGAGATTGAAGGGCATATAATTACTGAAGTGCCGACGTATAATCCTAAATGATTATGAGATCAAGAGTGACTGTTATTCTTATAATCTACGCAAATTGTAGAATGAAGTTAGCTACATTATTAGAATTTTTTTCCAATAAAAAAACATCTCAAAGATGCTATGCTGTAATTATCTAGAAACCAGTCAATAGGGTCTTTGAGATGCAAATAAATTGTATCACAATTTATACTCATTTGTCACTACATGAACGACAATTTGTCAACAAAAATATTTGTACAAAAAGTAAATTTTTTTTGTTGACAAATAAAAAAAGCTCTGATATACTGAGTTTAGAAATAAGTAATAAAAATATATTTACTTTTCGAAGTGATCAGAATAAATCTTAGGAAGAGGCACGTTATGACAAATATTATGGATAAAATCAAAAATTCAACAACTAAACAGAAAATTGTAGTAGGAGCGATTGTAGCTGTTCTTTTAGGTGGTGGCATTGGAATTTCTGTCAATGGACACAACCAATCAGTAAAGGCAGCTGAAAGTGCCAAAGTAGCCCAAAAAGAAGCATCTAGTTTAATCAAGGAAGCGATTGAAAAACAAAATGATGTTTCAATCAAACAAGCTGCAGTTGTCAATACTCAAAAAGCAGCAGTAGCGCTTCAAACTAAGGCTGATGAAAAAGTATCAGCAGCAGCTAAGGATAGTGATAAAGCTGACCAACTAAAAAAAGAAGCTGAGCTAATCCAAAAAGTAGCCTTGGTTGAACAAGCAAAAGCAAATGAGTTGCAAGAACAAGCTGTAAAAGCACAAGATGAGGCTATTTCTGCTTATAAAAAAGCTGAAAAAGTTTCAAATCTTAGCAAAAAATCAAAAGAGGCTATCACTGAAGTGGTAGAAGCTCAAGAAAAAGTTGCGACATCTCAAAAAGCTTTGAAAAAAACTTTAAATGAAAAAAAAGTTGTTTCAGATTCAGTCAAACAAGCTACTGAAACAAGTAAACTTGCGGACAACGCTATTGTTATTGAGGGAAATGTCATCACAGAATTTGGTGTCGTCAACAAGCCTAAAGTACCTGAGAAACCAAAAGATAACTCATCTGCGACAGTTGATGATACTGTAAAAAATGCTGAAAAAGAAGGGGCTAATAGTGCGGCAAACGATGCGGCTGAAAAAGCTGTCAAAAACCTTGAAGCTAATCAGACGAATGACAATGTTGGTCCTGCTCAAGAAGCAGTAAACAAAGTCCTTGATGCCAACAAGAAAAAAGATTTTCAAGCTCGAATTGATGCAGTGAAGAAGGCTATTGCAGATCGTGAAGCTCAAGCTCAAAAGCCAGATGTTTCTGAAAAGCCAGAAACTCAAGAGCCTTCACCTAATGTTCCGACACCAGCCCCAGCCCCAAGTCCAACACCTGCTCCAACTCCGAGGCCAACACCGACACCAAGTCCAGCGCCTGCTCCAAATACTCCAAAGCAAAACGGTGGATGGGAAGGGTACTATGTTCCAGAATATGATTACAATCATGATGGGTACTCTTCTTTTGAAGAAGGGCAAAAATATATTAGTGATCCAGTGGGGTCATTGGATGCTTTAGGTAATCCACATTAATTTAATCCGAAATCATGATTTGAAATAGTCATGATTTTTTCTTTTAATTTATGCTATAATATTTATCGGCACCTCTTTGTCTAGGAAGGAGGTGTATAGAATGCTTGATTTCTTTACCAAAGTATTAGCAAGTGTCATCGCTGGCATATTGCTCATCATCATTGAGAAAATGATGAACAAGGACAAATGACCTAGACAGGTTGTCCGCACACGCTTTTAAATAAGTGCAAAAAAAGAGCCATGTATGCAACTACATGGCTCTTTGTGATGCTTAATTCTTTACCAAAGATATGCTTTAATTATATCATAAAGAAATATGTTGTCAAATTTAAGTGAATTCATTTTTTTCCTTACGTTTTTAGTCTCGATTTATTTCAGACAATAGCCCAATCATAAGGTCTAACTGCCTATAATTCTTGCGATTTTTCTTTATGCAACAAATCAAGCTGATACTGACTGTCCATTTTTAACAAAAAATTAATAGGAATCCCTGTTGCGATTTCAATTTTTAAAGCAACTTCAGAACTCATGAATTTTTTCCTGTTTAAAATATCAGAAATATAAGCTTGCGTTACACCAATATGTTCAGCTAAATCCGCTTGCGTAATTTGATAATGCTTCATTGTTTCTTTTAGTGTATCAGCTGATGAAAAGTTAGATACATCAACGGCGATTTTATGATTTCGATTCAACATAAGCATTCTCCCTTCTCTCGATTATACCATTTTTTTGTGATGCAATGAAGAAATAGTAGATTTCTTCTTATAATTTATAATTTGTAAATTTGATAGTTTAAAAACACGATTTTTCAAAGTCGTGTTTTTTATGTGCCTTTTTTTATCTGTTTTAAAAATATTTATAAAATAAAGGTAAGCTAGCTATTAAACTAGTAAATAAAAATTTCAAAGGAGAACTCTCTTGAACAAAAACAAGAAAATAAGCTTTCGACAATGGAAGTCAGGAAAAAAATGGCTTTATGCCGCAACGGCATTAGCCTTAGTGGCTGGTGGGGTTAGTGTCAGCACACAATCAGTTTCAGCACTTGTAGGTGGAATGAATCTTCAAACTAACGGTAGTGCAGTATTAAATGTTGATAAAGCTGCCAAAAATGAAATCATGCAAAATGGTACTTACTTTACATTTTTAAAATGGGATGGTGCGGGAAAAACCGAAATTTTAGGAGAGGCTAATACAACCGATTTAGGCTCTGCTAAGAATTATTATGCTTCCATCTTTATGGACTGGGGTGCTAAAAATCAATTTATGAGAGCCGATGGTAAAGCCTTCACGCTTCAAGCAGGTACTAAAATTCGTTTCACAAATGTTGCCAAAGATAAAGATGGTAGAGCAGTTGATATTGTGATTACTTACAATGGATTTAACCCTAATGGTGTTTTACCACCATCAGTTGGCTTTGATGATACTGATTTTATTGGGACAAATGGCACGACTAATTTAACTAGTCATGGTATTGGTGGAAACTATGCAGGTGTTCAAGCAATTGACTCATCAATTTCTTATTATCTTCATGGCACAAATACGCCAGTGTCTTTAGGCGTGATTGCACTCTGGTCTGATATTGATGTTAAACAGGGACTTCATGAAACGCAGTCCAATTTAGGCGCTTTTGCACCGAGTGGGACAACTCTTAATAACTATCAAGGTGCTGGATTCCCAGATAACTTTGTCGTAACCACGGACTGGACCGACTATGACGGCGAGGAAGGTTTAGCTAAAACTGCCTACTATGGTGTTGGTAAAGGTTCTTCTTTGCGTATGGCTTTCCAAGCCCCCTATGAGTTTGGTGGTGTCAATGTAGGTGCTAGAGCCCAAATTACTGCAAGCAATGTCGCTGGCTTCCGCCTAGATATTTTAGGACAGCCCAAGGGTGTTGTGATTCCAAAACCAGATGTTCCAGAACCGCCAGCACCAACAAAATCAGTTACCGATGGTTCAGCTGATATTAACGGTAAAACGACTACTCCTGATAAATCATGGGTTTATCACGTTAAACAAGAAGTGCCTACACTCGATAAGATGATTGGGACGAAATATGCGACATTTACACTGCATGACGATGTACCTGCATCCGCTAAGATTCAGTCTGTAAAAGTAGTGACTAAAAATGGGACGGATGTCTCAACTGACGGTCCAAATAAACGTTTCAACGTCACAGTGAATGGCCAAAGTGTTGAAGCCAAAGCAAATGCAACACTTGGTGCAGATGCTTTCTATGGTGAAACGTATGATTTGGTTATCACAACTTTAGTTGATATCAGTGATCAAACAAAAACGGGTACTCAGCTAAAAGCAGATAATGCAGCAACTTCAACATTTACTGGGCCAGAAGATAAATCATGGGCCAAAACAACGAACCATGTGACATCAGAGCCTAAATTCGTGGCACCAACAATCAAGAAATCTGTATCTCTTGATAGTAAAAATTGGGTAAATTCTGCCACCCTCTCAGGCTTTACTCAAAAATATGAATACAAGGTCGATTACACGTTAAGTGATCATGTGGATTATGCTAGTTTAACTTTAAGCGATCCACTTGAAGATGTTCAAACTTTTGATTCTGTCAAAGTTGTGGATAGCTCAGGAAAAGATATTTCAAGTTCAGGGAAATGGTCTCTCAATGGTGCTGAGGTTACCAATCCAAGTGCTGCTCTGAAAGCGTTAAAAGCATCTGAAGATGGTAAAAAAGCGCAAGTTTCCCTTAAATGGATTGCTAATACACCTTCTACCTACACTCGTGTTGGTGGTAATATCGCACTTCAATTTTCTGGTGTCACACTTAATGATGCTGATGCAGCAGACTTGAAGCAATATGTTTCTGATTCAATGGTTGTTGTACCAAATGTTTCAGCACTTGATTATAAAGACACAACACCTGCCACGAATGAACCAGGTCACCTTGATTCAAACAAAGTTGACGTTAAAGTTAAGGTTCCACCTGCACCGCCAACACCTGTCAAAACAGTAACAGATGGTGGTAAGGATATCAATGGTAGTGTGACAACACCTAATACGCATTGGATTTTTGATGTTGCACAAGAAGTGCCAGCTGATGGTGCTTATCTTGGTTTTGTGATGGGAGATGATGTGCCCACAACTGCCAAAATTCAATCTGTAAAAATCATTGATGAAAAAGGTAATGATGCAGCAGACAGATTGACATTGAAGCAATCAGGAAACAAAATTACAGCGACAGCTAAAGCTGATAAGCTAAACGATTTGAATTCTGATTTCTATGGCCATACTTATCATATCGTCATTGATACTTTGGTTAATATTGATGTTCAAAAACAAACTGCTGAGGAGTTGAAAACCGATAATACTGGGACGACAACTGGTAAAACACTTGATGATAAGCCTTGGAGTAAGGTAACAAATAAAGTGACAGTTACGCCTAAATTTAATACCCCTAGTGTTAAAAAAGCAGTTGCCAAAGAGGGCGGAAATTATGTGACAAACGAAAAGCTTGATACACATAACCAAAAGTATAACTATAAAATTGATTATCAGCTGACTGATCATGCAGATTATACGACGCTAATCCTGAATGATCCAATGGAAGACATTCAAGTCTTTGATTCAGCTAAGGTGTTGGATGCCAAAGGAAATGACATTACAGCTACAGGTAAGTGGCTAGTTAATGGCAAAGAAACGGGTAATCCAGCGGAAAGTATCAAGGCATTGGGGCTTTATAAGGACGGTAAAAAAGGTACTGTTACACTGTCATGGCGAGCAAATGATCCAAGTAAATATACTCGAATTGGTGGCACTTTGTCTCTATATATCATTGGAACAACGTTAAGCCAGACGAATGCTGCAGATGAGGTAGCTTATATCACTGATGGTAAAGAAGTAGTGCCTGATACTGCCAATATGGACTGGTTAGATAAAACACCAGCTGCAGATGAGCCGAATCATCTTGAATCAAATAAAGTAACAGTAACGCCACCAAAACCAACGGATGTTGCGGCTGATAAAAAGGTATCAGTCGATAATGGCAAAACTTTTGTCAAAGATGGTAAACTGCCAAGTCATGACAGTGTTTATGACTGGAAAAATACCTTCACATTGTCTAAGTTTAACAATTATGATGAGCTGATTTTAACGGATCACTTTGCCAATGTTCAAGTTACAAACTTTGACATCAATAGAGATGTTAAAATCACTCAAAATGCTCAGGATATCACAAGTAAGTTTGCGCTTAAAATGGTAGTGGGTAAAGCAGGTAGCAATACTGTTGATATTATCGCAACTGCCAAAACGCCAAATGATTTTGATGATATCACAGATACCGCTATGACTCAATTAATCATGACGGTAAATGGCCAAACTCTTAAGGGTGTTACTTTAGAGTCGGAAAAACCATTTGTTAAAGATGGTAAGGAAGTGATTCCGAATCAATCAACAGTCGAAGTCAATCCAAGTCTTAAAAATGATCTATTTTCTAAATCAGCTGGTACACCAGTTGCGACCGTGACACCACCAAAACCAACGGAACTTGAAGCGGTTAAGGATGTATCCATCGATGGCGGAAAAACATGGGCAACAGAAAAAGACCTGCCAAATCATGATGGTCTTTATACATGGCGCAATACATTTAAGTTGACCATGTATAATAATGTTGAAGAGCTTGTCTTGAAGGAACACATCGCTAACGTGCAGTTGCCAAATATTGACTTAGCCAAACAAGTTAAGATTTTGCAAAACGGTAAAGATATCACGGATCACTTTACTTTGTCATTAGGAGCAAAATCAGGTAACAATGTGGCTATTTTAGCAACTGCTAAAACTCCTGCTGAATTTGATGATATCACTGATGTTGCGATGGCAAAACTTGAGATGATTGTTTCAGATGTTTCTCTAAAAGGTGTTGATTCTAAGACTGAGACACCATTCATCAAAGACGGTAAGGAGACAATTCCTAACCAAACGACAATTCAAGTGAATCCAACGTTCAATATGGATTATTTCTCTAAACAGAAAGATACCAATATTGCTAAAGTGAATGTGACCCCTCCGACACCGTTTGATAAAACAGGAACAGACGGAAATAAAAAGGAAGTCTCAGTAGATGATGAAAAGACCTGGTTGAAAGCTGATACACCTGAAACAGCTGCAGCACTATCAGAACATGATAAAGAGTATTCATGGAAGAATTCCTTCAAAGTGCCTGAGTACTATAACTTTGATGGTGAAGGTTCGCTTGTTATTACTGAACATTTTGAAAATCTTCAAAAGGATTATGCGATTTTGATTCAAGATGGTGAAAATAATGATATCACATCATGGTTCACGATTTCAGGTACAAATCCTAAAGGTGGTGATGGTAAAGTTGATATCAAGGCAGTTTTGAAAGCACAATATGCTGATAAATTTGATGACCTTGGTAAAGGTGGTACCAATATTGAAAAAGGAAAATATTCACGGCTTACCTTAATTGTTCGTGGTGCAACGCTTAAAGGTGCGACCGCTAAGCAAGAGCTGAATTATCTGACTAAGGATGATACTGTTGTTATCCCGAATCAAACCACTATCATTGCAACCAATAATGCCAACATTGATTATTGGAATAAGAAAGGTGAGACAAACAAATCACACGTTCGGCCACCTATGATCAAACCAATTATTGAAAAATTTGTTGAAGGTAATTCAGCTAGTGATGGCTCGCTTGACACACAAGAAGATACCACAAATAATCCAAAGGATCCCGTGAATAATATGCCAAAACCAGATGAGGATAAAACTGTCAATCCAGACACTGGTAAAACTGATTCACAAACCATGGATGAAGCGGTAGACATTGCAAATATTCTGATGACAAATGTTTATGATGCTTATAAATCAGCTAAGCAGCCTGTACCTAACACAGTTGAGGTAGCGATTAAAGCGATTGTGGCTCTTGATCCTGCTAAGAATGTTAAATCAACTGTTGATGATTTAACAAAAGCAATTGTTGACTTAAAAAATGCAGTAGAATCTGATGGTTTTGTTGTATCAAGTGAGTACGATGTGACCAAAATTACGCAAGAAATGGCTGATAAGGCAAATGCAGAAAACGCTGCAATCGTAAAGGTCGCTAATAAGGCTATGACGGATGCTTATGAAACTTACGAAAAACTCAAGGAAGATTATCCAACCTCTGTTAAAAAAGCAATGGAAAAGATTGTCGCTCTTGATACAAGTAAGATTGAAAATCCTACCTATGCGCAATTGGTGGAAAATACTAAAGCCATTAGCAAGGCTGTGGAGGAGTTGAAAGCTGCAGTTAAGAAAGATTTGGATGGTAGAACTTCTGAATCTTCTGCTAAGAAATAAATCAAGAAGTCACGAGAAATCGTGGCTTTTTTTGATTGTCAATTTATGATTAATATCGGTTTTAAATCGCTCTAAATACTGTCTTTTTTGTTCCTTTTTTTTCAGGAAATCGAATTATTGAGAGAATAATTTATAGATAAAAAGAAAGTAGGAACAAATGGTAGTCAAATTAATACTGGCGGAGAAACCAGACCAACAACGTAGTATTGCCGCAGCGCTTGGAACGGTAGAGAAAAAAGGTTATGTCCTTATTATAAAGGATTCTAAATATTTATCAGGTGAGTTACATATTGTTGCAGCACGTGGTCATTTAGTAGAGACAAATATTCAGCCGCCTAAATGGACCATGGATAATTTCCCGTGGTTTCCTGAGTTCTCTTACTCAATCAAAAAAGGAGACGAAGATATTAAAAAGCGGTTTGCCACAATTAAATCAGAGGTTAAGATAGCTGATGAAATTATTCTATCCACGGATGCCGATCGGGAGGGGGAACGAATTGGATACACGATTCTTAATTTGATTCCGAATGGCATTAAAAAGTTAAGATATCGTGCTTGGATTAACTCAACTACTGCGAAAGGATTGAGGGATTCATTTACAAATCTAAAAAATGCTTCTGAGACTATCAATTTTTATTATGAAGCTGAAGCACGGTCCCAAGCAGATTATTTGATTGGTTACAATATGTCGCCAATTATTACTTTGCACTCGCAAAACAACGGTACTCTTAAGAAAGGGGCTTTATCTGTTGGACGGGTACAAAGTGCCATCGTTAAGATTGTCATTGATAATGATAGAGAAATAGAAAATTTTGTACCAGAAGATTACTGGAAACTGTCGCTCAGTGATCAGGAAGAAAATATTAATTTTGTCAATGAAGAAAAATATTTTGAACAATCAGAAGCGGAAAATATTTTTTCCACTCTAACTGGAATTGCTGAAGTCGAGAATATCGAAGTTGAGAGAAAATCTCAGAGTTCAAAAAAATTATTTGATTTAGATAGTTTGCAAAAGTATGCTTCAAAAAAATGGGGGTATTCTCCTGAAGATGTGTTGACCGCAGCTCAAGAACTTTATCAAGAACCTTTGGGTTTATTGACTTATCCCAGAACAGGAATTTCATACATTACACCTGAACATTTTGAAATACTCAAAGAGAATTTGGAAGTGTCCAAGGCACGTGTTGGCATTGAGTTCAAAAATACCAATATGTCACCACGAAGTAAGTATGTGAACGAAAAAAAAGTTAAAGAGCATTTCGCTATCATGCCAACTGATGTCATTGCAACAGCTGAAGAAATTGAAAATTTTCTTGTTGTTGAAGAAATTAGCCCGATAGTTATGGCAGAACAAAAATGGGATATTAAAAAACGAAAAGCATATCAAAATGAGATTGAGTTAGCCAAACGAATTGCACCAATTAAAAAAGATATTTATCTTGCAGTGCTTAAACGAGTAGCGTTGATGTTTGCACCAGATTATGTCTATGATGAAACGGTTGTGAGAGTTAGGGATGGAGAGTCACTCTTTTATGTTACAGGAAATAAAATTATTGATATGGGCTTTCAAGTTTTTGAAGATACTGAGAAAAAGGACAATATCCTTCCTGATTTTACTCAAGGTCAGAAGATAACTGTTAAACCAGAAATTAAACAAGATACAACTAGAGCGCCTGCCAGAATTACCGAGTCGACTATGATTGGTAGTATCATGAAAGTGAAATATAAGATTGGTACACCAGCAACACGTGCATCAATTCTTAGAGTGGTCCAAGATAAAGGATATATTAAAAAGAATCAAAAGAAAGAGCTATTCCCCCTTGAAAAAGGGATTAACTTAATTAATGCAATGACTGGTAGTCAATTTATAGATCCAGAGACAACAGGCAAGTGGGAAAAAATCTTAAAACTGATTGGCCAAGGTAAGGTTCAAATGAATGATTTTGTTAATGTCGTTCAGGAAGAATTAGTAAAAGAAATTCGTAAATTTAAAGGAGTAGGTGAGTAAATGAAAATCAATGGTATTTTACAAAGTGCAAATTTTATTAAGGTAAACGGAGAGACAGTCATCGAACTTGGGGTTAAGCAGGCTAACTCTACAAATGACATGGACTTCTTTATTGTTCAGAAAGATTTTGTAAATAAAATTTTTCTCGATGAAGAAATTAATTTTGAATATGCGGTTTTACAAAGTGGCCAAAATCAATCGGCAGAACCTGAAGTTAAAATTGACGAAATTTCAAAAGTCCAACTAGGTAAAATTGATTTTGAAGCTTTATATTCTGGTAAAACTATTGAGGCACAGAATTTATCATTTGAATCAGAAGTTAAATCAAAATTAACTGAAGAACCAACAAAAATAGTAGAGCCAGAGGTAAGCGTACCTGCCACTGAAAATGTTGAAAAAAACGAGTCGCGAGAGAGCGTTTCTAAGGCGATTTCAGATGTATCAAGTGAAAAGACTCAGAAAAAGAAACCAGTAAAAAGTGGTATCGCTGGGCTACTTGAAGCAGCAAGTCTCTTTGGAGATGAAGATGAAGAAGAAGGTGAAGATGATGATGACTGATACTGAAATAAACAGACTTGGACGTGGCTTGCTCATTATTTATTCGGGGCCTTCTGGTGTTGGAAAAGGAACAGTTCGAGATGCTGTTTTTAAAACCGAAGGAAATCAGTTTGAATATTCGGTGTCAATGACAACTCGTTCCAAAAGACCAGGTGAAATAGAAGGGAAAGATTACTTTTTTACAAATCGTGAAAAATTTGAAGAAAAAATCAAAGATGGGCAAATACTTGAATATTCTGAGTATGTCGGAAATTTTTATGGGACACCGATTGATTATGTAGAACAAACTTTATCTGAAGGCAAGGATATTTTTTTGGAAGTCGATATTGCAGGGGCACGACAAATTAAAAGGGTGATGCCTGATAGTGTTTCTATTTTTCTTGCACCACCTGATGTGAATGAGCTGCGTGAGCGCTTGCGTGGCCGTGGCACGGAATCTAACGAGATTGTCAACTATCGTCTTGATAAAGCAATTGAAGAACTTGCTGCTATGGGCGAGTATGATCACATAGTTGTTAATGCTGATGTTGCAGTTGCTGCTGAGCAGGTGGTAGCAATCATTCATGATAGAAAGAGGGAGAAGATGACAGATGTTAAGATTGAAAGTAAAAATGAACCCACATGGGAAGAAATCTATGGGCGATCACCCGATTGGTTAGATACGCCTTATGAAAAAATAGAGGAAACGGATGATTATCCTGCAAAAACCTTTGCATCCGATTTGGATATGCTAAGTGATGACTTTGATCTTGATGATAATTCAATCTTAACAGATGAACAAAAAATATTAATCCAATCTACCAGAGCTTTTTATGATGATGATGGAGTTTTTCATTCATTTAAGGAGGCATTAGAAATCTCAGGAGCATCAATCCCTAAAAATATGTCAGAATCATTTGACGATCGACTTACGCTTGATGTGGAAGTGAAATGGTTATTAGAACATGATCAACTTGAAGAAGTAAGAGGTTTAATTTCTTATTATGTAGAAACAATGGAAAATGCTTGGGAACAACTCAAAGCAGATATACCAGAATTACCTCATGATAGTGCTTTTCCAGATGCGATATATGGGCTTCGTTTTGAAACAGGTGTTGGAACATGGGATGATGAGTTGATGATGTTGTATGCGAATGATCCAGATAATAAGGTATTTCCTAAAGTCTCTAGCTATTCTTATAGCAATCTAACAGACTTTTTGTATAGTCCATATTCTGACATGAGACAAAGATTTGCTAATGTATCAGATAGCGATTTTCCAGAAGTTGAGGTGGACGAACATAGTGAGATAGCTTTTTATACTGAGGCTGAGTCAGGAAGTGAAGCATTGCCTACTGAAACTGCTCAATATCTAAAAGAAACAGAAATACTTTATCAGAAATATTTCCCTGAACGAATTGAAGCATTGAAGCGCCATATTTTGAACCATGTTCAGATTTCTCCAGAAGTGGAACGACAATATGATGATATCATGGCAGCTTTAGCTCTTGGTGATTTAAGGGGCGCTAATAGTCGTTTACTACAACACAACTCTACAATTACTGATGTTGAATTTGAATTTAATTCAGATAATGAAGGATTTGATTTATTGACGGCTGATCTTAGTGGGAAAGGATTTGATTATGCTGCTACAGAGTTGAATACCAAATCTTTTAATTTTTTACCAAGCGAAGAAGCTGAAAGAATTTGGCTGAAGACAGACTTGCAATTTAAAAGAGATAAGAAAGCTGCTGAAAAATATATTTTTGATAATCGTGACAAGATAGATATTGGTGGCATCATGATACAAGATATTGCGGAGGCAAGATTCTCTTTTGAAGAAGAAGGTTTGAATATCAAAATTGGTGAGAATACGTTTTTGGATAATAGAAGTTTTCTAGAAGCACTTCAAGAACAGTATTCTGATAGAGGTTTGGGAGAGGATTTTGTTCAAGAAGTAGAAAAATTTGCTTTCCAAGATGAAAACAATCAAGAAGAAAGCACCAAAGTGGAAGGCACTTCTCTTCAATTCCAAAAAACATTGGTTGAAACAGGTTGGATTGAGGGCAAAATCAACGGTCAAGAAATTTCGGATATTGATTATTATTCCCAAAATGCTCTTGACGATTTTGAACTGACTAAATTGTTAGATGTTGAAATACTCGCCCTAACTAATAATTTGATGCAACAGACTAAAGGTACTTTTAGTGAAATTAGTGATATGGCAGAGGATGATTCAGATTTGAGGTATTGGATGGACGATTATTACAATGAAGTTGAAACATACGAAAAAATGATGTCTGAGCTACATTCACGGGACATTTGTCTTGATTCTGATACAGTTATTAATTTGTTTGATTCAGCCCCTTATGACTCATTTTTTGAAACCAAAGATGCGATTGAAGCATTATTGCATGATAAGTTTGAAAATTTTGGTAATCGTTATTTTGCAGTATTTGATGAACAACTAAATGGCTTCAAGGCTGGAATGGTTTATCAATCGGAAAAAGAAGCATTAGAGGCAGCTGCTGAACGTGTGGTAGAACTTTCTCAATCAGATGATGAACCTTGTCAGCCTGAAGGTATTTCTAATCGGGAAATTTGCGAAGATTATGGTTATCATGTTGAAGAAGTGAGTAAAAGAGAGGCTAAGGTCATCGAAGGCTCTGATAATAAGGGGTTGCTATCCACAGTTTCAACATCAGATTTGGAGAGAGCAAGAATCACTTCTGATGAAAAAGCTTTGAGAACTGAGCTTATTGAGAAATTAGATAATCAGTTGGTTGGCGTATCTTCTAAATATGAGAACCGTGAATTTTTAGAACAAAGCATGAATAAGGAGTATAGCCTTATCCTATCAGATGGCTCTAATGATTTCTTTGTTGCTGGATTTGAAAATAACGAAAAGCTTGAAAAGGCTCTGAATGAAGAGTATCTAAAAGTTGGAATTAAACCTTCAAATGATTCGGAAGTTCCCTTTATAATTGAGAGTTCTGGTAATACAGTTCAACAACCAGTTGGCATGATTGCACATGATTTGAAAACTAACCGTGTAGAAATTGAAGCTATTAATTCCTCTTTTCCGAACGCAGGTAAAGTTTTGGAAAGAGCTAAGGTAGATAAAATTTCAAAACTTATGGAAAATATTTCCAATAAATCCAAAGGACAGGTAAGATAAATATCGGCTAAAATGAAATCGGCAAATCACAATATTAACTAAATGAAAGAAGAAAAGAGGAAAAGTTTGAAAAAAATTAATATTGTCAGTACACCCTAAAAAAGGGTGCACAAAAACCAATCGCCATTGTGTCCAAAAAAATTAAGTCTAGTGGTAATAAGTCAAGTAAGACTTGTAAATTTATTTTACAAGATTTATGAAACTAAGGTACACTAAATAAGCCTACGAAAAATTCATTTTTTCGCAAGTGCTATCAAGGACTTGTGC
>NZ_BAAGGP010000007.1:0-54946 GCF_054658615.1 Pseudolactococcus yaeyamensis | reverse complement strand
CAAAATCCGTGAGTCCATTCCAGAACTATTATCTCTGAGAAACGGCTCAGTAGTCAAGTGAAAATTAATATCAATTAGGTAAAAATCGTAGTGGTTAATCACTACTAGAATATATTATACGAGGAGAACTTGAAATGAAAAAATGGCAAAAAGCCGCACTTAGTGCAGTTACGATTCTCTCAGTTGTCACATTGGCGGCTGGTTGCTCAGCAGGTAGGAAGAAAGTAACTGGCTCTGGTGATAAAGGCACAGTAGAACTCAGCTTTAGTTGGTGGGGCAATGACCAACGCCATAAAGCGACTCAGGATATGATTGATAATTTTGAAAAAGAGAATCCTGATATTAAGATTAAAGGCGAGCCTAGCGGTTTTGGTGATTTGGATCAGGTGTTTACAACGCGTTATGCAGGGAATACACTCGCAGATATTTCTACTTTAATGTATGGTTGGGTGCCTCAATTTGGACAAAACGGTGGCTTTTATGATCTAACAAAAATCAAAAGCTTAGATTTATCAACTTATGATAAAGAATTCTTGAAATTTGGTCAAGTTGATGGTCAACAAGTAGCAGTGCCTTATGGTGAAAATACGCTCGTCATGTATGTCAATAAATCTGAGTATGAACGCAATGGTATTGATGTTTCTAAACTTAAAACTTGGGATGATTATGTTGAAGCGGCTAAAAAGTTACCGGAAGGGTCATTTATGCTTGCCTCACCAACATGGCGTTTTCCAGTAACTATATGGTTACAACAAAAAACAGGTAAAACAGAATTTGATGGCAAAGGCAACATGAACTGGACAGAAAAAGACTATCTTGAGGCGATGACTTGGTATAAAGAAATGGCTGATGCGCGTGTCTTTGTTTCACGGAAAGATTACCTTGAAAACGTCGGCACCGAACCTGTGTCACTTGCCAATAATAAAAAATGGTTGGAAGGCGAATACGGCGGAGGGATTGATTGGAATGGTGCTATTTCAGCAACTTATGCTGCGTCAAAAGAAATTGGTGATGAGCTTGTTATCGTTGATTACCCAATCGCTGAAGGCGGCAAAGCTGTCAATTTGGTTTCAAAACCTTCTATGTTATTTGGGATTAAAAAAGACGAGAAAAATCCAGAAGAAACTGGTAAATTCTTAAACGACTTCCTGAATGGTAAAAAATCAGTCGAGGTTTTAGGCTTAACGCGTGGAACACCAGCATCAAGTGCAGCACTTGAAACATTGGAAGCTGATGGACAATTCACTGGCTTTATGAAAGAAGGCTATGATTATGCACAGAAAGCTAAAAAATTGAAAGAGACACCTTTCTATGAAGACGGCACTTTGACGAGCATCTACACAACTGAAATGGAAGCAGTTGAACTTGGCAAGACCGATTTGAAAACAGCAGCTAAAAATGTTTTCACTAAAACCAAAGATCAAGCTGTCAAATTAACTAAGGATTACAAATTAAACTAAAACAAAAGAAGGAGGTGGAGTTGGCTCTCAGCTCCTCTTCTTTTCTTAATTTGAATCACAGAAAGACTTTGAGCGGACGATAGGTCGCGAATGACCCTGCTTGGTCAGAGCGTATGCGCAGGTCAAGTTTCAAGATTTCATATAGTGAAATCGCAGAAAGGAAGGATATGTATTTTACTAAAGAAAAGGCAATCAGTACAATAGCACAAGAGAATAAAGAAATTGTGTCGAAATTGATTGGTAATTTTATCAGCCATAATCCTTCTCAAGATTATGAGCTACGTTTGCAAGGCAAGTTAGATGTAGAGTCGTCGGGACTTTTTCACCTTAACTATGCTAAAATTTTTCAAGAAGTAGCTGTTGGTACAACCGCTTGGAGTCGTGCTAAATTAGTGATTCATGGGAAACAAAAAACAAGATTCAAAGTAAAATGTTTCGGTCCTACCATTATCTACATGAATGATGAGGTGGTTTTTGAAAGCACACCAGAACAAGAAAATTTCAGGACATTTACAATATTTGAGATGCCCTTGACGGAAGAAGAAAATATCCTAAAGATTAAGTCAGAAAAAACAACACTTGGTTTTGGCTTAATTCTTGGTAATTTGATGCCACAATGGGAGCCAACACACTTTGAATGTCTGACTAAAAAAGGCTTTGTTGATTTTGAGCATCGTCTGAGTTCTCAAGAAGAATGGCAAATAGAAACAAATGACTTTGTAGCTGGTTTTTCAGAAGGAGATTATATTTTTCGGACATTGCTCCATGTGAAAAATAAAAATGAGCTGATAATACAAAATCACAGCGATGACATTTTATATCTTGCCAATCGCCTTAAATTACAACCACATCAACATCTCTTGATACCCATCACAGAAAAATATGATTTACGATTGCGCTACAAAGGGAAACACCCTTTCGATATCATCAAACAGATAGAAATTAAGGCGTCTGGTGATTTGATACAAAGCTCTGGCATCACAGACGATACCTCTAAATGGCAAGTGATGGGGGATTTGACTGAGGTTGAAGCTGAACAGTTAATGACCACAAAAAATTTACCTGCTCAACTTGCTAAAACAAAAGCAATCTGGACAAATGGGAGAGGTGAGGGCTTTGTTCGCCCCTTTCATACTAAAAGTCTTCATGCTTTTTGGAGCTATCCAATGGGCGTCACCTTAAATGGTATGCTGATGGCTGGTCGTTTTTATCAAAATGATGATTGGAAGACCTATGCTTTATCATCACTTAAGCAAATTTGTGATTGGGATCAATTTTGTTTACAAAACAAGGAAACCTTTCATTATCCCAGTATTAACACACAGCTTTATTGGCTAGATGCGCTTGATGATTGTGGGTCATTTGGGTCATTTATGTTGGGAGCTCAAAAAGATTTAAATCTTGCCACCATTGATGACATTTCTGATCGAATCGCACAGTTTATCTCGCAGACACAAAGGCGTGAAAAAGATGGCGCTTTTTCTAGAGATGATGATACGATGTGGATTGACGACTTATACATGAGTGTCCCTTTCCTAGTCAGACGATTTGAAGCAACTGGTCATCAGACCGATTTGGACGATGCTGTTTGGCAATTCCTATGTTATAAAAAACGCTTTTTCTACTCAGAAAAGCAACTGATGAGTCATATTTTCGATCCGATTTTGGAAAAAGGGAATTTGATTCCGTGGTCTCGTGGGAATGGCTGGGTTGTATTGGCGCTATCTGAATTATTAGGTGTCTTGCCTGCAACGCATCATGATTACAAAGAATTGGTTGCATTTTTCAATGAGCTTTTGCATGGCATATTAAGCGTGCAAGACAAAACTGGCTTGTGGCATCAAGTCTTAGATGAAGCGACATCTTATCTTGAAAGCTCATCAACGGCTATGTTTATCGTTGCGATGGCTAGAAGTATCCGAGAAAATTACTGTGACGATTGCTTGCTAGAGGATGTTGAGAGAAGCGTTGATTTAGCATGGTCTGGTTTGAAAACATATTGTATTGATGATGTTGGGAATCTTTATGGTGTCTGTCAAGGATCGGGCTATTCATTTAGCAAAAACTATTATCAATCCTTAGGGTGGATTAAAAACGATCCTCATGGTATCGGTATTGTTGTCTTGGCTGGTGTAGAAGTTGATAAATTGAGAAACAACTTATATTTGAAGTGAAACGAGGAGTAAAAAATGCAAACAATAGAAACGCGCTACACCCATAGTCCTTTGGATATTCGGAACTATGCAACAGAAGACTTACGTCGTGAATTTTTAGTGGAAAAAGTTTTTGTAGCAGGTGAAATTAATCTCACTTATACTCACAACGACCGCATGATTTTCGGCGGTGTGACACCAACAACGGAAGCTTTGGAAATTATCTTAAGCGACCAACTGGGCGTTGACTATTTCCTTGAACGTCGTGAGCTTGGTGTGATTAATATCGGTGGCGATGGCTTTATCGAGATTGATGGTCAAAAAGAGACGATGAAAAAACAGGATGGCTACTATATCGGTAAGGAAACGCAACATGTTATTTTTAGCTCGGTTGATCCTGAAAATCCTGCCAAATTCTATATCAGCTCAGCACCAGCTCATCATAAATATCCCAATGTCAAAATCAGTATTGATGCTATCACACCCATGGTGACAGGGGAAGACAAGACCATGAACAATCGACAAATTTTCCAATACATTCACCCCAATATTTGTGACTCTTGTCAACTTCAGATGGGCTATACGATTTTAGAACCGGGCAGCTCTTGGAACACCATGCCTTGCCATACCCATGAGCGGCGAATGGAAGCCTACGTTTATTTTGATATGACATCGCCCAACAAAGTCTTTCACATGATGGGCAAACCGAATGAAACGAAACATTTGGTCGTAGATAATGAGCAGGCCGTTATCAGTCCGAGCTGGTCGATTCACACGGGTGTTGGGACGAGCAATTATAGCTTTATCTGGGCCATGTGTGGCGAAAATATCACCTATACGGACATGGATATGGTTGAGATGGATGACTTGAAATAAAGGAGAATAAAATGGTTTTTGAGACAAATAACTTTAGATTAGACGGCAAAATTGCCTTGGTAACAGGTGCAGTTTATGGTATTGGCTTTGCCTTGGCTGAGAGTTATGCGCAAGCTGGTGCGACGATTGTCTTTAATGATTGCACGCAAGAAGGCGTTGCAAAAGGCTTAGAAGCCTATCAGAAAGCCGGTATTAAGGCGCACGGTTATGTCTGTGATGTCACAGATGAAGCTGGCATTGAAGCTATGGTTAAGCAGATCGAAAGAGAAGTTGGTGTGATTGATATTTTGGTCAACAATGCGGGTATCATCAAGCGTGTGCCGATGATTGACATGCGTGCAGCTGACTTTCGCCAAGTCATTGATGTTGACCTCAACGCCCCTTTTATCGTGTCTAAAGCAGTGATTCCTAGCATGATTAAAAAAGGTGGTGGGAAAATTATTAATATCTGTTCGATGATGAGTGAGCTTGGGCGTGAAACCGTATCAGCCTATGCGGCGGCTAAAGGTGGCCTGAAAATGTTGACCAAAAATATCGCTTCTGAATATGGCCAATACAATATTCAATGTAATGGCATCGGTCCAGGCTATATCGCGACACCGCAAACCGAACCTTTGCGAGAAACACAAGCAGATGGCTCCCGCCATCCTTTTGACCAATTTATCATTGCCAAAACACCTGCGGAACGCTGGGGAAGGCCAGATGATTTGACAGGCCCTGCAGTCTTTCTGGCAAGCCCGGCATCAGACTTTGTTAATGGTCATATCCTTTATGTAGATGGTGGCATCTTGGCTTATATCGGTAAACAACCGTGAAAAGGAAAGGAAATCTTACATGATAAATTTAGCAGTCCGTGGACATGATTTAGCGCCTATTGACGGTATCGAAGATTTGACTCAGAAAATTCAGGGCATGGGCATTTCAAATGTTCAGCTTTCCTTGCCAGCATCATTTCCTAACCTACCAAGTGACACACAAAATATCAATCCCGGTCTCGGTACTTATATCAAAAACGCTTTTGCTGATTCGGCTATTCAAATTGCTGTTCTAAGTTGTTATATCAACATCATTCATCCTGATTTAGAGATGCGAGAAACGCTTCTTAGGAAATTTGAAAGTTACGTTAAGAATGCCAAGTATTTTGGTGCAAGCATGGTAGCGACAGAAACTGGTAATGTTTTTGAAGAAATTCAGTTTACTGAGGATAATTTTACAGATGATGTGTTTGAGATGACTATCCAAGTGATTAAGCGTTTGGTTAAGGTTGGTGAAAATCATCAAACCTTGATTGGGATTGAACCTGGTTTAAATCATCCACTACATGCTATTCAAAGCGTTTCTGAGTTGATTAGCCGTGTGCCATCCGATTTTCTAGGTATTATTTTAGATGTGACAAATTTGATTTGTCTTGATACCTATCAAAATTATCAAGCCATTCTTGAAGAGGCTTTTGAAGCATTTGGAGATAAGATAATCGCTATTCATTTAAAAGATTTTAAGATTGATGACGGTAAGATTATCCCTGTTGATTTAGGAACAGGTTTGTTGGATATCAAGAATGCATTAGATTTTATCAAGCAACGTAAACCTTATCTCTATATTGTGATGGAAGAAACCAAGAATGATGCCATCAGTGAGGCCAAAAAACTAGTCGAAGGTTACCAATAAATAAGAGGTAGGACATCTGATGAAGGAGGACAAACAATGAAAGTAGAGTACTGCGGTTTTAAAGCAATTGATGCCCCTGAGCTTAAAACATTTCATATTGACCAAATTGATAGTCTGACTCAGACGATCATTGATGACATGACGCTCTTTAAACCCGATTGTCATTTGTTGTGTTCTGGCGGAGCAAATCTAAATTTTGCCTTAATTGAAAATGAAGTCCTTGGACTAGAAGGGTGTCTGATTGAAAAAACTAGACGAGGTTTTGATATAAAGGCTCAAACAACAAGAGGGTTACTATATGGCTTATATGAAATGCATCATCTGGTAACAAACCAGTATAACAAGGCTGATAAGGTATTGTCAGTACGGCACCAAGAAATTCGTCTAGTTGACTATCGGCAAAATCCTTTCATAAGCAATGCTTTAACCATCAAAAATGATGCCAGATTGTTAGCTTCAAGAGGTGTCAATGCAATTTGTCTCACCTATTTTTCACAACACCAGTTTGAAAATTTATTGAAGTACCAAAAACAAGAAAATTTATTGAAACTCAGAGATATGATTCATATTTTTACATCCTATGGTTTCAAAATATTTCTCGATATTCAGTTATCAGCCCCCATTTCAGTAGAGCAATTTGAAGCAGTGACTGATACGAGACAACAATTTTGGCAAAAAATCGTTGAGAAAATTTATCAGGTCATTCCTGACTTTAGCGGCTTTCTCATCAAAGATAATCCAGAAGCAACGCAAGAAAACTTTTTCTACTGTCGACATGTTGTTGCGCATAAAAATTCTTTAACGCAAGCACTAAAAGTTTATGGTGGTAGCTTAATTTATCCTATTTAGTTAGTTGTAGTATTTATCAACTGATTAGTCACAAAAAGCCTTTACTGACTAGCCTTTAAGATTCTAAATAACCCTTATAAATTTTCAATAAAACAAAATCGGTACAAAAGTTATTCAATCCTTGAATAGCTCTTTTTTATGCTTGATTAGCTGTATAGCAAGCAATATCAGTAGACATAAGCAAGTGAAGCATTTACAAAAATTTATCATTTTCTAAATTTTATGGGTTGAATGGCGTGATTAAAAATTTTTAACCCCTCTGATATTTTTTGGTATCACGTGATGGCCTGTCTAGCGTTAAAATATGTTTAAATTAAAAAAAGAAATGAAGGAAATAAATATGACACGGACTACATTAAAACCATTATTTCAAGAAACAACTGTTACAGATTATTTCAATGGCGTCTTGAAAACAGAGGCATGGCTAAATGATTTAGCGATAGCATCAGAAGAGGGGCTGTATTGGCAAGACAAGGGAGGTAAAATATCGCTTGATTTATATTCCGGTGCGACAGGTGTCATTCTTTTTTATATCCAACTGTATCAAGAAACGAAAAATCCAACAGATTTACAAATCGCAGAAAAAACAGGACTTGATGTCGTACATAGATTAACCAATCCAGCAGCAGAAGATAACGTAGAAGCGCCCTTGTTTGCCACTCTAGCTAATGCTGACAACGGGTTTTATCTCGGAAATGCCGGCATCGCTTTTGTCCTGATTGCCTTAGCAAAGGTTTCTGACAAGCCGATCTTTAAAAGGATTGCTCATAACTTGACAGAAAAAATCGTTAATCAGGCTATTAAAACGGAACATGGCGTTAAATGGACGGGTGCAACGGGGATTATTTTTGATAGTGGGACACTGCTATTTTTAGTCACAGCAGCTGATTACTTTAATCAACCAGAATGGACAGAAGTCGCGATTCAAGCTGGCCATGAAATCTTGTCAACAGCAGTCAACCGAAGTGATGATGAAGTCATTTATTACGGCCTGCCAAATGAAACGATTACCCCCTTCTTTGGTTTAGACCCAAGTGTTCAATATGAGTTTCCAAATTTTGAATATGGCACAGCAGGTGCAGGCTATACTTTTGCCAGACTTTATGAAATTTCAGGTCAGAAAATCTTCTTAGATGAAGCCATCAAAGCCGCCAATCATGTCACCAGAATTGCAACACACATTCATGATCAAGCAGCCTTAATTCCCTATCGCTTCCCAGATCAAGCAGATGTCTATTATTTAGGCTTTTGCCATGGTCCAGTTGGGACAGCAAGACTTTACTATAAATTATGGCAAATCACACAAGACACAGCTTATCTAGAGTGGGCTGAAAAATTGGCTCGGGGTATTATTGAAGCTCAAGCACCACAGGAACAGTCATTAGGCTATTGGCGTGTTCAGAGTCAATGTTGTGGAACAGCAGCTTTTATCGAATTGTTCTTAGGCTTATATGCAGCCACCCAAAAATCGGAATATCTTGATTACGCCAAGTGTTCAGGCGATAAAATTTTGAGCGAGGCCACAGTTGTTGATGATAAGGCGAGTTGGTTCCAACAATATTCACGAATTGATCCAGAAATAATCTCACAAGAGATTGGTTATTCATCTGGTGCGGCTGGTATTGGCACTGCCTTACTCCATTTAGTAACTGCGCTTAAAGGCACCTATCAACCGATTCGACTTTCGGATGATCCATTTATATAGAGGAGGTAAGAGATGGGAGAACTTTTTCAATGGCGGTATGTATTCAAATATTTCCCAAAATTACTTGAAGTCTTACCCACAACCTTAGGACTTGTTTTCGGTGCCACCCTTATCGGAACAGTTGTCGGTTTCTTAATTGCTTTGGCTAGAATTGAACGGCTACCAATCTTAAATCAATTTGCGACTATCTTTGCTTCGTTTATTCGTGACACGCCAGTACTTGTCCAGTTATTTCTAGTTTACTATGCTGTTCCTGTTTTATTCCAACGTACTCTAGGGATTGATGTCAATGGTTGGAACAAATTAATTTTCGTTTTTATCGCCTTCGGCTTAAATGCAGCAGCCTTCTTTTCAGAAATATTTCGGAGTGCCGTACAAAGTATTCCTAATAGTCAGCGTGATGCAGCAAGAGCGATTGGCATGACCAAACGGCAGATGTATCAGAGGATTATTTTACCTCAAACCATTCGAATTTTGATTCCGACTTATGGGACAATGTTAGTTGCTTTATTGCAAGATACCGCTGTTGCCTTTACATTAGGCGTGATTGATGTGATTGGTAAAGTTCGTCAGTTAGGTACATTTTATTACCACTCGCTTGAAGGTTACTTTGATGCTGCCATTATCTTTATTATCTTAAGTATCCTAATCGAAAAACTCTTTACTTATTTAGACAAACGATTGACACCTGCTTATGCTCGAACTGAAGCACCAGTTGCTATAACCATCGGACCTTTAGATGAAAACAGTCTAGCAGAAGCAACAGTTTCAGAAAAATTAACAGAAACAGCAACCATTGACAAATTATTAAATGAACGAGAAAAAGAAGGCAAGATTCTGACACTCGCCGAGGCAGAATGATGCTAATCCAAAGCGCCTTTGAGCGAACTAAGTATCGTTCAAGTTTCTGTGATTTCACCTTGTGAAATCACAGAAAGGAAAAAACAGATGAAAAAGAAAACATTTTTACTAACAGGTACAACAATTGCAGTAGTCGCTTTATTAAGCTTATCAGGTTGTGGTAAAAAAGCTAATGCCTCTGGCGATAGCGCATCAGGTGTCAAGACAGTTAAATTTGATGTCGTTGCAACCTATAAACCCTATGGCTATACAGATGAAAATGGTAAGCCAGATGGCTATGAGTGGGCAGTCTTGAAAGCTCTAGACAAGCTTATCCCTGAATATAAATTTGAGCTTGTACCTGCTGGAGCAGATGTCTTTACCGATTTAACAACTGGAAAAGTTGATGCGCTTGCCAGCCAATGGTACTCAAACGATGAGCGTCAAAAGAAATATACCTTAACGGATATCCCTTATACCAACTATGGGAATTATATTGCTTATGATTCAAATAAAGAACATGATTTCCAAACACTAGAAGATTTGCGTGGTCAAACACTTTATGGTTTTGCTAATTCAGCTGAGATAGCAGTTGCTGAAGTTTTCAACGCTGAAGAAGGTGGCAATGATCCAATCAAGATTAAATACACAACCTCAAGTGACTGGGCAAAAATGATTAAAGACTTCCAGTCTGGTGCCATTGATGCGACGGTGACGACAGATTATAATGTTAAAGCATGGAACAAGGAATTCAAATCAAATCTCGTGACGAGCAAAGAACCAGTTTTTTCTGGTGGCACTTACTATATTCTCAAAAAAGGGAACACAGACTTAAAAAATGCTTTGGACAAAGCTGTCACCCAACTTAAAGAAGATGGAACATTGGCCAAGCTGTCTAAAAAATATCTAGGGGATGACTATACGCAAGACCCAGATAAAAAGTAAGGCGTAATAAACAAAAACAGGATACAAAAAGTTAGCTAGACATTCAACTAAAGGAGTTACTATGGATCTACCATTTATTATTACTGCCCTAAAAGCAGGCGCACGTTATATACCAGTTTCCTTGTTTATCGCAGGTTCTGCTTTATTGATTGGCATTCTAGTGGGACTGGGGATTGCTTTAATTCGCTTTTTCAAAGTGCCTATTCTAGCAGAAGTATCACGTTGGTTCATCACTTTACTCAAAGGCATTCCGCTCGTCTTGGTTTTACTCGTTATCTATATTTTAAGTACAGATGCAGTTGATTTTCTCGCTGAACACTTCAATTTACCATTTCGATTTAAAGACTTAGGGACGGTTTGGTTGGCAATTTTAGGGTTGTCTATCTATTCCTCTATCGCCTTAGCAGAATCGTTTCGTGGCGCTTTTCTAGCCATTGACCAAGGGCAATTCGATGCGGCTGCGGCTATCGGTATGACCAGATGGCAAACCATGTATCGAATTATTTTACCACAAGCCTTTGTGACCGTTATGCCGACATCTATCACGATGTTAGTCGGTCTTGTCAAAGGGACAGCTTTGGCGTCAATGGTTGATGTCGTTGACATCTTACAAGGGGCTCAGATTGCAGGGAGTTTAAGAAATCTATTCTTAGAATCCTATATTGCAGCAGCCATTATCTATTGGATAATCAATGCTTTAATTGAGCTTGCGGGCGGACAGTTAGAACGTAGGCTACAAAATCGGAGAGGACGGGTAAGTATATGACAGAACGCATTACCATTCAAAATGTGCACAAAAAATTTGGCAAAAATGATATTTTAAAAGGCATTGATTTAGAAATCAAGAAAGGTGAAGTCATCGCCCTTTTGGGACCGAGTGGTTCAGGTAAAACAACTTTTCTGCGTTGCCTTAACTTTTTAGAGCATGCTGATCAAGGAAACTTGGCAATTGGTGGCTTGGCTGTTGACTTAAAAAAAGCGCCTAAAAAGCAAGTTCTGGCTGTGCGAAAAAAAACATCTATGGTATTCCAACAGTATGATTTATTCAAGAATAAAACAGCGATTGATAATATTTTAGAAGGGCTGACAGTTGTCCGAAAATTTTCAAAACAAGAAGCCCTAAAAATTGCAACTGCTGCCCTTGAAAAAGTTGGTCTTGGTGACAGAGCAACAGCTTATCCAAGTCAACTCTCAGGTGGTCAGCAACAACGTGTTGGCATTGCTCGTGCAATTGCTCTTAATCCTGAATTAATTTTATTTGACGAGCCAACGAGCGCCCTTGATCCCGAAACGGTTGGTGACGTTTTAGATGTCATCAGAGAGGTTGCCAAATCAGGCGCAACGATGATTATTACGACGCATGAAATGAGTTTTGCCTATGAAATTGCTGATCGCATTGTCTTTATGGAGAAGGGACGTGTCGTCGAAAGTGGGACACCTGAGGATGTTTTTTATCGGCCAAAACAACAACGGACAAAAGAATTTTTGGCACGTTATGTAAATTTCCAACCGGAATACATCATTTAAAACTAAAGAGCGTGAAAAAATGAGGAGACAAATAAATGGTAACAATCGCACGACCGATTGCAAAAGCAGTGACAAAAGAAGATTATCTTGCAGCAGCTAAAGGCATTGCGCAACATTTGCGACAAGAAGCCGTGAAAACTGAAGTGGGCACCTATTGGCAAAAAACTGAGCAAGGAGAACCTATCCTTGATTTTTATGTTGGCTCATCAGGCATTGCTTTATTTTTGATACAACTTGCAGCGATAACAGGGGAGGCAAGTTATTTGGAAGAAGCGATTGCTGCAGGTAATTTCATTGTAAATAAACTAGAAGCGGGCAATTATAGTGAACATCTGACATTAGGATGGGCGTTTTCAGATGTTCAGGCAAACAGTCGCTTTGCTTTTCATGGGAATGGTTATGCTGGCATTGCTTTTAGCTTGATTGAACTTACGAAAGCAACAGGAGATGCCTCCTATGCACACGCAGCCCATAAAATAATTGATGAAATTGTGATAAATGCCAAGGAAGTGACATCTGGTGTGATTTGGTCTGGCTATTCAGGGATTCAACAAGATTTTGGGACAGCTCTCTTTTTACTCTATGCCGCAGATTATTTTAAAGAGGAGCAACTGAAAAAATTAGCTGTTAAAGCAGGTCTAGCTATTTTGTCAACAGAAATTCCAACGCACGAAGGTGGCGCACGCTATACTGGTTTTAAAAATGTATTAGACGTTTACCATCAAGGTAATCCTGACAATCTACATTTCCCAAACTATGCCTATGGGACATCAGGCATTGGACACGGCTTTGCGACACTCTATCAGGCAACAGGAGATGAACGTTTTCTAGAGGGCGCTAAAAAAGCTGCGACTTATCTGATAGCGATTAGTGAGGAGGTTAGTGATGGAAAATTAATTCCTTATTTACAACCTAAAAATGCGGAAAATATTTTCTATCTTGGCTTTTGTCATGGTCCAGCAGGTTCAGCACGGCTTTTCTATGATTTGTATACACTGACAAATGAGCCACAATATTTGACGTTTTTTGATGACTTGATAGAAGGGATTATTGCAACGGGTGCACCTGAGAAACATTCAACTGGTTATTGGCAAATTCATTGTCAATGCTGTGGTTCAGCAGGTGTCTTGCAATTCCTGACGGAAGCCTATATCGCTAGTAAAAATGAGAAATATTTGACCTATGCTTTGCGAACAGCAGATGCGATACTAGGCGAAGGACATATTGATGAGACACAGACGGCGAAATGGTATCAGGCTTGGACACGAACGAAGCCTGCAGATATCCAAAATCATTTGGGCTATCTGATTGGTGATGCAGGATTAGGTGGTGCCTATGCAGAACTGTATGGCTTCTTAGCTGTTCCAGACTATACAGCAATTCGTTTGCCAGATGATCCATTTCCAGCACATAGATAAGAAAGAAGCGTAAAAATTTGAAAGTACAAGCAGGATTAGATGTTGGTTCAACGACAGTCAAGTTGGTCATCATTGACGAGAAAAAAGAGATTATCTTTTCTCAATATAAGAGACATTTTTCAGATGTTCAGCAGGCAACGACTCAGATTATGAGGGAAGCACTTGAAAAATTTGGTGCCGATTTAGAACTGTCACTCATGGTGACAGGGTCAGCTGGAATGGGGATTGCGGAGGTCTATGACCTGCCCTTCATTCAAGAAGTCATTGCCTGTACGGAGGCAGTCGAGCAGTTTATTCCCCAGACAGATGTGGTCATTGAACTAGGGGGAGAGGATTCTAAAATCACCTTTTTAGGACAGACTTTAGAGCAACGGATGAATGGCACTTGTGCAGGTGGGACAGGCGCATTCATTGATCAGATGGCTAATCTTTTGAATACTGATGCGACAGGTATCAATGAACTTGCTAAGGAAGCTCAGAACGTCTATCCTATTGCCTCTCGTTGTGGCGTCTTTGCTAAAACAGACGTTCAGCCACTGATTAATCAAGGGGCACGCAAGGAAGATATTTCAGCAAGTATTTTGCAAGCAGTGGTCAATCAAGCGATTGCTTCACTTGCTTCAGGTCGTAAAATTGTTGGCAATGTGGCTTTTTTAGGCGGTCCTCTCTATTTCTTGAGCGAATTACGTGAGCATTTTATCAAGACTTTGAAATTGACCTCAGATCAGGTTATTTTTCCAGAAAATGCCTTGATATATGTGGCACTTGGCGCGGCTGTTCATGCAGATAATCAGCATTATTTTCGTCTAGCAGATTTCTATGATGCCTTAAATGAAAGATGCTCAGACTTATCAAGTGCTCTAGCTTTAGAGCCTTTGTTTGAAAACAAAGCAGAGCTTGCAGCGTTTCGAGCACGTCACAATCAAGCAACCGCTCAATACAAACCACTTACAACACATATCGGACCAATTTTCTTAGGGATTGATGCCGGTTCAACGACGACAAAGGTTGTCGCCATTGATGATGAGGGTAGCATTTTATTTGACCATTATGGCCATAATCAAGGTCAACCTCTGGAAACTGTGATTGAAGTCATACAAGATTTATATGCTCAATTGCCAGAAAACACCTGTATCGGTAAGGCAACAGTTACTGGCTATGGTGAAGAATTGATTCGCTCAGCGATTCAGGTAGATATCGGTACTGTTGAAACGATGGCGCATTATAAAGCGGCTAATCGCTTTCAACCCGGGGTGGATTTTATTCTCGATATCGGGGGTCAAGATATGAAAGCCATGACGATTAAAAATGGTGTCCTATCTTCAATCCAGTTAAATGAGGCGTGTTCTTCTGGCTGTGGCTCCTTTATCGAAACATTTGCACATGGTTTGAATTACGAGATTTCTGATTTTGCAGACGCTGCGGTACACGCTAAAAAACCAGCCGATTTGGGTTCAAAATGTACTGTTTTCATGAATTCAAAAGTCAAACAAGTCCAAAAAGAAGGCTTCGAAGTGGGAGACATCTCAGCCGGTTTGGCTTATTCTGTGATTAAAAACGCCTTGTATAAGGTCATTAAAGTACGCCGACCAGAAGATTTGGGCAAAAAGATTATCACGCAAGGTGGGACTTTTTACAATGAAGCAGTCCTTCGAGCTTTTGAAAAAATTGCAGGTGTAGAAGTTGTCCGACCGTCAATTTCAGGTCTGATGGGTGCTTATGGCTCAGCTTTAATTGCCCTTGATAATTATCAAATTGGAGAAATTTCAACCCTACTTAATCGGGATGATTTGACACAATTTGAAGCAACTAAAGCATTTAGCCGTTGTAAACTCTGTGAAAATAATTGTGCCTTGACCTTGACTTTATTCTCAGATGGTCGTCGATTTGTTTCAGGCAATCGGTGTGAACGTGGCGCAGGAATTGAGCTTGATAAGACGACAAGCAAGACTGATTTAGTAGAGTATCGTTACAAAAAATTATTTGGTTACCGCGCCTTGCCGCTTCGTAAAGCCTCTCGTGGTGTGATTGGCATACCACGCGCCCTCAATATTTATGATAATTATCCTTTGTGGCACACGATTTTAACTGATTTGGGTTTTCGTGTTCAGTTGTCCCCTCGTTCGGACAAAGCAGTTTATGAACAAGGCATTGAAACCATTCCAAGTGATACGGTTTGCTATCCAGCGAAAATCACACATGGTCATGTTCAATCCTTAATCAATCAAGGGATTACCAATATTTTCTTTCCAAGTGTGGTCTATGAAGTATTGGAACATGAAGAGGCCAATAATCATTATAATTGTTATGTGGTGCAAGGTTATCCAAACTTGATTCGCCATAATATTGATGAAATTGTTTCTGGTGAAGTCGCCTATCATGCACCTGTGATTAATCTTGCAGATCGCGCTGAATTAGTTGAAACCCTAATCAAAGATTTTCCAGAGGCTAACTTGACGCTTGCGGAAGTGACCGCAGCGGTCGCACATGGTTTTGCTGAATTAGAAGCCTTCAAACAAGATTTGAAAGACCAAGGTGAACAAGTCTTAGCAAAAATTGTACAGAATGGCGAACGTGGGATTATCTTGGCAGGTCGACCTTACCATGTTGACCCAGAAATTAATCATGGCATTTCCAAAGTCATAGCAGGTGAAGGATTTCATGTCTTGACAGAAGACAGTGTTTATCATTTAGGTGATATCAAAAATTTACGCGTCGTCAATCAATGGGAGTACGGTTCTAGGCTATTTGCAGCAGCTAAAGTGGCAGCTTTGACCCAAAACTTGGAACTCGTACAGCTGAATTCCTTTAGTTGCGGTTTAGATTCTATTGCAACCGACCAATTGGATGAGATTTTAGAGCCCTATGGTAAAGTTTGTACAGTCCTTAAAATTGATGAAGGGGCGAATTTAGGAGCTGTTAAAATTCGCCTACGATCACTCAAGGCAGCCATTGAGGACAAGGAAAAAGGTCGCATCCAACCAGCCTTGCCAGCACATTTAGGTGGCGAGAGCAGTCGCATTCAATTCACCCAAGAAATGAAGGCACGTCACACGATTTTGATTCCTTCTTATGCGCCACTGAGCCAAAATGGCTTACAGGATGTCGCTTTCCGTGAATCTGGTTATCATGTCGAAATTTTACCCGCCAAAAATTTTAAGGCATTGGATATCGGTTTGCGTTATGTGAATAACGAGTATTGTCACCCACCCATTGATTATGTGGGACAACTCGTTGAAGCGCTACAAAGTGGGCAATACGATTTGGATAATACCTCCATTTTCATTATGGATCCGGGGATTGATTGTAGTTGCCGAGGCGCGAATTTCTTTACTGTGCTAGAAAAAGCCATCAAGGATGCCGGCTTTGGCAATGTCCCGGTTGTCCCTCAGCCTTTCGCCTTTAAAAATTATGAAACTGATCCTGAAAAATCAGCCTTGGTTTTGACCTTGCCACTGATGAAACGTTTATTATTGACCGGTGCCTATAGTGATTTATTTGGGAAAGTTGTCTATCGCACACGCCCTTATGAAATCGAAAAAGGATTTGTCAATCGCTTGCAAGAAAAATGGTTGCTGAAAATTGCTGATAATATCCGCAATACCTCTTTTAGTGACTTTAGAGACAATATGCACGCCATTATCCACGAATTTGACACGATTCCTTTAACTGATGTCAAAAAATTGCGAGTTGGCATGGTCGGTGATGCGGAATTGACTGTTCCCTTCTCAAAAAATACCTTTAATATCGCAACCTTGCTTGAAGAAGAAGGTGTGGAAGTCGTTGTGCCCGGTATGGGTTTCTTTGGTACTTATAATATCAAAGATATGGGCGAACAGATGACTGATTTTGCAGAACAATTTTATGCAGAAGTTGAAAAACCTTTGGACGATGCTTTACGTGCCTCGAAACGGTTTGATCATTTCTATTCCATATTTGATATGCAAGACTCTGCCGATGATGTGGCACCATTTGCCAATTATAAAGGAACATTTGGCTTCATGACTGGTGGTAAAATGATTGAATTGTTAAAAGACGGCATTGACAATATCGTACTCTATCAAGCCTTTAGTTGTTCGATTAACTATGTCAGTGGTGTCGGAATTAATAAAGCCTTGAAGCATCGTTATCCGAAAGCCAATATTGTCAATATCGACTATGATCCGGGGATGTCCATGGTCAATCAGGTCAACCGAATTCGGCTGATGATTTCAGCCGCAGAAAAACAGGCGGCAAAAGTAGCTAAAGCGCTAACTTTAGCCTAAACCTTAAGGGTAGAAAAGAGAAAAAAATGAGCCAAGAAGCAGCATTGTTAAAAGAAGCAGGCGTTTACTTCGTCGCAACAGTTGACGGCGATCAACCTAAGTTAAGACCATTTGGTGTTATCAATGAATTTGAAGGCAAAGTCTATTTGGCAACTAGCAACGATAAAGCCGTTTTTGCGCAATTTATCGCAAATCCAAAGGTGCAATTATCTGCTAATTTACCTAATAAATGGTTCCGAATTAAAGGGAAATTAGTTCAAGATGCGCGTGATGAGGCTAAGCAATCTTTCTTGGATCACAATGAAAGATTAAAAGAAATTTATAGTGGTGAACCCTTCAAACATTTAGAAGTCTTGTATCTCACAGATGTGACAACGACTGTTTATGAAAGTTAAATTTAAAAGTTGCAACTCGAAATAAAACTAGAGGTTGGTACAAAAGTCCTCTAAAAAATAGGTTATGAACGATTTCCGTGTTAATCAAAATGTTCATAGCCTATTTTGTGTGAAATTGGTATCCTTTTGTCAAAACAATACGAAATTAGCAAGAAAAGCGCTGCTACCATTGAAAAAATCAAGAACCTGTGAAAAGTCGAAAATTAGTATCATTTAGTCTATTCATTTTTGAAGCCTTTTGTCCCAACCTCTTTTTAATTCAAAAGCGAGATAGCAATAGAAAGGTTAGACGTTCAAATCTCATATCCAGACATTAGTGATTTGAACCAACATCATTAAAAAATGCGATGACCAATCTTATAAAATGAGGGTATGATAATAGAAAGGGGCAATCAATCGTCCTGACAGAAAGGTAGCATGAACATGACAATTAATAAATCAATTACTGAATTAGTTGGTGGCACACCACTATTAGAACTGGTCAATTATGAAGCACAACACAATTTAGAGGCAAGCATCATTGCAAAGTTAGAGTATTTCAATCCTAACAGCAGCATCAAGGATAGAATTGCTTTAAATATTATTGAAGAAGCTGAAGCTAGTGGTGAATTGAAACTTGGAACAGGCGGAACTATCTCAGGAGTGGGTGAGTTTTTAAAAGAAAAGAACCCTGACATCAAGATTGTTGCCGTTGAACCCACACTTGACTCATTATCGACACCTGAACTAGAAGTCGATGAAATCACAGGTGTCCATCCCTTTTCTTACATTCCAAAAGAATGGGTGCCAGAAAACTTTAATGCAGAAATCTACGATGAAGGCATCGCCGTCACGACTGAACAGGCTTACGAAACGATTCGTGAAGTTGCAAAAACAGATGGTGTCTTATTGGGGTTTCAGACATTCACACGATTCATGCGGACATCACCAAGTAGTCAGAGATTGATGTCTGGGTCGCCAAAATTATCGCAGAAGTAGGGACGACAATTGATGCTTGATTAATAATGCAACGTGGCTAAGCGGTTTTACCGAATTGAAAAAAATAGTTCAAAAGTTGCCTATACTTTATAAACTTAAACGAGTAGACGATTTGAATTTGAATCGTCTACTCGTTTAAGTTATTTTCGGAAAGCGCTTGGTAATTTATGGTAATAGTCTTTAAATTTAATATAAAAATCTCGTTTATTGGTATAACCAACCATTTCCGCAATTGTTTCAATCGAAAAAGAAGTCGTCTCAATCAAGAGATGGGCTTGCTTAAGTTTTTTTTCTCTGACCAGTTGGCTAAATGTTTTGCCAACTTTTTTCTTGATTAAATTAGATAGATAATTGGAATTGTAACCTAAAAAGGTAGCTAAATCAGTCAGAGTAATGCTCGTATAGTCACTTTCAATTTTTTGTAAAATCGCTAAAATCAAATCATTATCGGTTGAGGAGGATAAAATTTGACTAATATTTGAATGATAAACTCGAGAGAGCTGATAAAATAGAATTTGACTTTGGGCATCCATGATTTCTTTACTGGCAATAGATGAATTTTGTTTAAAAAACTCTAAAACCATCTGTTCTAGCGTATTTTGTATGGCAGGTTCTTCTTGGATATCTAAAACTAAATAATTTTCATGACAACTATTACCATGAACTGAGTTGACAAAAAAGGTATAGGCGAGACCGTGACTTTGAGCATCTAAATTTTTAAGTAGCGAAATATTTAAATCACTTTTATTAAAAATGATATTGAGTAAAATGTCATTATAACCTAGAGGCTCTAGACTATGACAAGCATCTGTATCCATGAGTAGCACTTGTTTTTCTCGTAAAATCAACTCTTGACCATTAACAATCTGTTTACTTTCTCCTTGAAACATAAAATTAATTTCCAAGAAATCATGATTATGTAAAGGGTAAGGGGCAAATCTCCGATGCTTGCGAACAATAATCGGATGGTTATCAAAGATATTGTCATTGCTGAGACGAAAATTTGAAAGTTGAAATAGGTCTGTGCCATCGTCCAGATCTTCAATAAATTCACCGTTTATCTTTTGACGCGCCTCTTTTTCATCTAAGGGTAAAAACAAATTGAGTAGTTTATTTAACATTTTCTAACTCCTGTAAATATGTTACTACTATTCTAATATATTGCTACTGAAATTGAAAGTAAAAATTGTTATCTTAGTAGTATAAATTAATTTAAGGAAGTGATAGGCAGTATGACTCTTAGTAAAAGTGTTTTCCGAATAAATGAAAGCGATTCCATAGAAACGGCACTTGACACGATTAAAAGTGAGGGTGGTGGACACTTAATTTTGTCAAAAGGTCAATACAAAACAAGTGGAATTAGTCTTTGTTCTAATTTAACACTTGAACTTGAAAGCGGTAGCGTACTGACCTTTACAGATGATCCAAATGATTATCCACCAATCTGGACAAGATGGGAAGGGGTTGAATGTTTCGCTATGAAACCTCTCATTTATGCCGATGACGTTGAAAATGTTGCCATTATTGGTAGTGGTATAATTGATGGCAATGGTCGAAAATGGTGGGAGATGTTTGCAGACATCGAAAGTGAGAATCGGACACAGCCAAGGGAAGCCTATGAATTAAGATTGGCAGCTCTTAATCCAGATTATGGCAGTCGGACTGGTGGTGGCGCAAGACCTTCGACGCAATTTTTAAGACCGCCATTGATTCAATTTTGGAAAAGTCAAAATATCAAGATTCAAGGTGTGACCATTCAAAATTCTCCCTTTTGGACTTTACACACCGTTTATAGTCAAGAGATTAGCATTGATCAGGTCACCATTTACAATCCACACGATGCGATTAATACAGATGCCATTGATATAGACTCCTGTCGAAATGTCAGGATTACAAATTCTATTTTTGATGTTGGTGATGATGCGATTACCCTGAAATCAGGTTCTGGTGCTGATGGTCTACGAATCAACCGACCAACTGAAGAAGTTCAGGTTAATAATTGTAAAATTTTAGCTAGTCATGGCGGGATTGCCATCGGAAGCGAAACAGCAGGTGGCATTAAAAATGTGATGGTGACAGACTGTGAATTTCAAGGGACGCAACGTGGTATTCGATTGAAATCTCGTCGTGGTAGAGGTGGCATCATTGAAAACATTCATTTGAAAAATTTGGTGATGACGGGGTGTTGGTGTCCCATTGTCTTAGGGATGTACTTTGCACCTGGTGTTTTACCACACGAACGAAAAGTGATTTTAAATCCTGAAATGGAGCAAAAAACAGCAACAACACCAAGTATTAGAAATATTATCATTGATAATCTTCAAGCAGATCAAGTCAGAAGTACGGCAGCATTTATCGTTGGTTTGCCAGAATCTAAGATTGAAAATGTTGACATTACAAATTTTTCATGGTCACTTGCAGCTGAAGAAGAGTTGCTTGACACCTCTAATACCGAACCAACAGAAGGTCTATTTCATGACAATGATAGAGGGATTAAAACGATTAACGTCAGTCATTTAACCATAAATGGAGTGGAGATAAAAACATGTTCCTAAATGATAACTTTTTACTAGAAAATGAAAGTGGCAAACAATTATTTCACGATTTTGCTAAAGATGAACCGATTTTTGATTATCACTGTCATTTAAGTCCGCAGGAAATTTTAGCTAATCAACCTTACCGTAATATCACACACATTTGGTTGGGTGGCGATCACTATAAATGGCGCCTAATGCGTGCTAATGGTATCTCAGAAGATTTAATCACTGGTGATACACCAGATTATGACAAATTTCTTGCTTTTGCTCAAACACTTGAAAAAGCTTGTGGTAATCCGATTTACGAGTGGACACATTTGGAACTCAAACGTTTTTTCAAAATAGATGACATTCTTAACGAAAAAAGCGCACCAGCGATTTGGAAAAAATGCAATGCCTTACTTGCAACAGAGGATTTTTTACCTCGAAATTTGATTGCTAACATGCAAGTTAGAGCGCTTTGTACCACAGATGACCCCATTGATGATTTGTCAGCCCATGAGCAACTGGCCAAAGAAGAAGAGAGATTTAAAGTTTTACCAACCTTTAGACCAGATAAGGTCATGCAGATTGAAAAAGTAAGCTTCAGTGATTATATCAAGCAATTAGGTGCTGTAACTGGTGGAACTATTCTTTCTCTTGACAACTTGAAAGCAGCATTAGCAGCCCGAATTATCTTTTTTAAGGCACATGGTGGTCTACTGAGTGATCACGCCTTGCCGGCTTTTCCTAAAAAAGAAGTTGTGTCACGCGCTGCTTTAGAGGTTATTTTTCAAAAAGGTTTAAAACAGGAAACGCTTGGTGAAAAAGAAATTGCGAGTTATCACTATCATATTTTACTTGTTTTAAATCAACTCTATGTTGAAAATGACTTTGTTGCGCAGTGGCATTTAAATTCAATTCGTGATTTAAATACACCGATGTACCAAAAATTGGGACCAGATACAGGTTTTGATGCGATTGGCAATGCTGAACTGATGGCAGAACGAATCGCTGTCTTTCTAGATGATTTACCAAAAATGCCAACTAGCATTTGGTATTCACTTAATCCAAATGATTGGTTAAGTCTATTGACAGTTTTAGGTGGCTTTCAAAATGGTACAGGCGTACAGAAACATCATTTTGGTAGCGGTTGGTGGTTTGATGATACTTACTCAGGAATGAGGAAACAACTCACGGATTTATCAGAACAAGGTTTATTGGGAAATTTTATCGGCATGCTGACAGATTCAAGAAGTTTCTTGAGCTATCCACGGCATGAATATTTCAGACGTGTGCTGTGTTCTTTAATTGGGAGTTGGGTTGAAGCGGGACGTGTTCCTTTTGAAATGGCAAGTCAAACGGTTCAAAAAATTAGTTATCAAAATGCCAATGATTTATTTTCTTAAAACTGATATGATAATAAATGAAAGCGTTTGATTATCGTTGTGAACTTAGCTTGATTAGTGTACAGTGCAAGTCATTGACAATCAACTTTAAAGGACAATGACCATACAAAACGAGGAGATAAGCAATGCAAAAATTAGATGTTGTCAAGAGGCATCGACCGCATTTTACTGAAATTGATTATGAATCCCCTCTTAGTGTCGGAAATGGTAACTTTTGTTTCAATACTGATATAACAGGTTTCCAAACACTTTATGATGAATATCTAGTGAGACATAACCCTTTATGTATCATGAGTCATTGGGGCTGGCATACCGCACCTAACTTGGCAGGGAGCGCCTATACTTACGATGACCTTGAATTAGATGTTTATCCCTATCAAGATAGAGAAGTCTACTATCCTGTTACAAGTAAAAGTGGTAACGAAGCTGTTTATCACTGGTTGAGACAAAATCAACATCGTGCGAATTTGGCGACTTTCCGCTTAATTGTGGCAGGGACTCAGGCATATTATCTGAAACCTGAGGAAATTCAAGCGATTTCTCAAACGCTTTACTTGGATGAAGGAAGAATTGTTTCAAATTATGAAATCTTAGGTGATGTTTTTACTGTCGAAACCTTAGTTGATTCTGATAGTGATACTGTACATTTTCGTATGAAGAGTGAGGCTTTTAAGACGCAACGTGCCAAAATTGAAGTATGTCTACCGTATCCTAATCATGAAATTCAGGGTGGTCGCTTTGATGTGGATGATAAAAAACATGAGGCACAACTCAAAGGAACACAGATTAAACATACCTGCGATGATTTAGTTAAAATTATGGACTTTCATCTACCAACAAGTCAGTTGGTACAAGTTGCACCTTTTATTTTTGAAATTCAGCCAACTGCTGATACGACAGAAACATGGTATGAAGTATCTGTTACTTTTTCAAAAGATATTGTCAGTCAAGTTGAAAGAAAAAGTTTTCAGACAATCAAAACAAAAGTCTGTCGACATTGGCAAGCGTTGTTTAATAGCGGTTCAGTTTGGGACTTTCCAAAAGATAATCCAGACTTTCTTGAGCTAGAAAGACGGAGTGTTTTATCAATTTATCAGCTAGCGCTTCATTCTAGCGGTGCCATTCCTTCTCAAGAGACAGGCTTACTCTGTAATTCATGGTATGGTAAGTTTCACTTGGAAATGGTTTATTGGCATACAGCCTACGCCATCGAAAGTAGTCGGATATTTCTGGTTCTACCTCAGCTTGCTTGGTTTAAAACGATTATCCCGCAAGCTCGATGGAATGCAAAGAAAAATGGTTTTAAAGGTTTACGTTGGCCTAAGATGATTGACCCATCTGCGATTGACAGTCCATCAGAAATAGCCCCCTTATTAGTTTGGCAACAAACACATCTTGTCACCTTACTTGATTTAGTAAGAGAAAGGCTTGACAGCTCTCTAATACATTTTATGCAGGAATATTGGGAGGTGGTTGAAGGAACGCTTGATTTTGTTTGTGATTTTCTTGTTTATGACGCGACCACAGATACCTATAACATGGTAGGACCAGTTATTCCCAGTCAGGAAGAATTTGAGCCAATGCGCGTTAAAAATCCAACTTTTGAGATGAGCTATTGGCGGTATGGCTTGACCATTGGATTAAAATGGGCGCGAATACTTGGCAAAGAAAAGAAAGATTGGCAAATCGTCCATGACAAAATTGCCCTCGTTTTTCCTACACAAGATGGTTTATATCCTTCCCATCAATGGGCACAAGATACCTTTCCAACTTATATGAAAGATCACCCGACACAGTTAGCCATCTATGGTTTATTTCCTAATGAGGCAGTTGATACAGAAGCTTTGACAAAAACATTAGATAGAGTCTTGGCAGAATGGGATGAGCAGTCTATGTGGGGCTGGGATTACGGCTACATGGCAATTTTAGCCAATCGTTTAGGGCAACATGACCTCGCAGTTGAGATTCTTTTGAAAGCTTGCCCTAAAAATTATTACGCTAAGAATGGGCATAATTATCAAAAAGGTCGCGTGGATTTACCCGCTTATTTGCCGGGAAATGGTGCCTTACTTCTAGCGATTGGCCGCTTATTTCCACACTATCGTGTTTAAAACACGTACAGTAATGATAACAACAAAAGAAGGAGATGTAACATTTTGAAAAATAAGCATCAATTCAAAGATTTTTTAAACAATGAAAACGTTGTCGGATATGTATTTTCTTCACCATTTATTATTGGATTTTTACTGGTAACATTTATTCCAATGATGGTCAGTTTTTACTATTCATTTACAAATTTTAAATTAGGTGGTATCGCAAATATCATCGGATTTGAAAATTATTTACGGCTTTTCCAAGACGAACGCTTCATTAATTCGCTCAAGGTGACATTCATTTATGTGGTTCTTTCTGTCCCTATGAAACTAGCATTTGCCCTATTTGTAGCTTATTTACTCACAAGAAAAATTGGTGGGGTAACAATTTATCGTTCGCTTTACTATGTCCCGAGTTTGATTGGTGGTAGTATCGCTGTTGCACTTGTTTGGAAAGAATTATTTTCTAAATCGGGCCTCATCAATATTTTACTTAATAGCATAGGTCTTGAAAGTTTGTCTTGGTTTGGGGATAAAAAACTCGCCATGGTGCCTTTGATTTTAATGACAGTTTGGCAATTTGGCTCAAGTATGATCATCTTTGCAGCTGGTCTAAAAGAAATCCCGCAATCTTACTATGAAGCAGCAACGATTGACGGGGCAACAAAATGGCAATCATTCTTTAAAATCACATTACCATTACTTTCTCCAATTGTTTTATACAACTTGGTTATGCAAACAATCTCAGCATTCATGAGTTTTACCCAAGCCTTTGTCATTACCAAAGGAGGACCGGGTGATGCGACTAATTTTTACGCCCTTTATGTGTATAATCATGCCTTTAAATATTATGATATGGGATACGCCAGTGCCATGAGCTGGTTCATGTTAGTGGTCATGAGCTTGGTAACATTCATGATCTTTAAGTCATCTAAAAAATGGGTAAAAGTATAAAGTGGTGCAATGAAATTGGCTAGAAGTTCAATAGGAGAATATGACGATGTATTATAAAAAACAAAAATTAAATAAAATCTTTTTACATCTCTTCATTATTGCTTTTGGGATTGTGATGATTTATCCAGTTTTATGGATGGTTTCAGGCTCATTAAAAAATAATACAGAGATTTTAAACAGTTCATTTAACTTAATTCCACCAAATTTTAGATGGGAAAATTTTTCTAAAGGTTGGGAAGGATTTGGTGGTATTGGCTTTGGAAGATTCTTTGTCAATTCAATCGTTGTTTCCTCGCTTTCCACTTTAGGAACTGTTTTGAGTTCAGCCTGTGTATCTTATGCGCTGACAAGGATTAATTTCAAGGGCAAAAAATTCTGGTTTGTTGTCATGCTAGCAACGATGATGATTCCAACACAAATTATCTTAATTCCGCAATATATTATTTGGAATAAATTAGGCATGGTTGGCACCTATGTGCCACTTATTTTACCACATTGGTTTGGTCAAGCTTTCTTTATCTATCAAATGATGCAGTTCATGGTTAGTATTCCAACAGAATTAGATGAAGCAGCCTATATGGATGGGTGTAGTAAATATTCAATTTTTGCGCGTGTCATTTTCCCTCTTTTGAAGCCTGCGATGGTTACAACGATTATTATTCAATTTTACTGGAAATGGGATGATTTTATGGGACCACTCGTTTATTTGAATAAACCGACCAGTTATACAGTCTCTTTGGCCCTTAAAATGTTTGCAGACACTGCAAGTCAGACAGATTTTGGCGCCATGTTTGCCATGAGTACAGTGTCACTATTGCCTGTCTTTCTCATCTTCCTATTCTTCAATAAATATCTCGTTGAAGGCATTAGTACCAGTGGTTTAAAAGGATAAGCGTATGGATAAAAGTAAAATCATTGAAGATAAACTTTTTTATAAATTGTTCTCTAAGAGTTATAGCTTGTTGCTGTTAAATCTCTGCTTCATCATCGCTTTACTGCCTTTGTTACCCTTAGTTTTCACTAGCCATAATCTTCCAATTACAGTGGTGAAACTATTGGTGACCTTAGTTTACTTGCAACTTATTTTACGCACTTTGTTTCAAAGCACGCGAAAAATAGTTTTTGATCATCAAGTAGCTATTTTAAAAACATTTCTGACCTCCTTTAGACAGAATAGTCAGGAAAAAATAAAAGTGAGTCTGGTCTATAGTGGCTTGTTTACCTTTATTGGAATTGATCTTTATTTTGTGGTCGTTGTCTTACAGCAATTTCTGATATTTCCCTTTGTTTTCTCCATCTTTCTTCTGATTTGGAGTGGCTTTATCAATGAGATGATGACAAGTCAGAAACTTGTCTATCATCAAGAGACACTCAAATTACTTGCCTATCTTGCATTAAAAAAAATAGTCATCAATTTTCTAGTTTTGATATTGGCAGTATTATGTTTACTGGCATTTGAGTATCACCTTGTATTTACGCTCCTCTTTTGTCCAGCTCCCCTTGTTAGCCTAGCGATTGGGCTTCACAGACATTTCGAAAGGAGAAAAAGTGAAGTTAGAGGAAATTAACATTCGTGACCCTTATGTTTTAGCTTTTGAAGGGACTTATTATCTCTATGGCACAAGAGGCTATAATTGTTGGGAACAGCCCAAAGACTTAACCACCCTCGGATTTGATGTGTATACGAGTCAAGATTTGATTAACTGGCAAGCACCACAAGAAATTTTCCGTTATGAAGCAGGTTTTTGGGGACAACAAAATTTTTGGGCACCTGAAGTACATGTTTACCAAGGTAAATTTTATCTCTTTGCAACTTTTACTGGACCAAATGTCAAACGAGGCACACAAGTTTTAAAATCAGATAGTCCTCTCGGACCGTTCATTCCTTATAGTAAAGGGGCTTTGACCCCAAAAGATTGGGAATGCTTAGACGGCACTTTATTTGTAGATGAAAGAGGCGCACCTCATCTCATTTTTTGTCACGAGTGGGTGCAAATCAGAGACGGCACGATTTGCAGTGTTGCGCTCTCTGATGATCTAAGCGCACCCATTGGAGAGGTAAGGGAATTATTTAAAGCCTCTGAGCCAACTTGGTCAGACAAGGAGGCCAAATGCTATGTCACAGATGGTCCCTTTCTACATCGCTGTTCCAATGGCAAGTTGCTCCTATTTTGGTCGTCACTAAAAAATAATGCCTATGTCCAAGCGATTGCCTATCCTGATAATGATTGTTTAAATGGTAACTGGCAACACAGTAAAGCGTTATTTTTTGATAAGAACGGTGGACATGGGATGCTCTTTCAAGCCTTTGATGGTCAATGCTACTTTACATTACATCAACCTAATGAACGCGAACATGAACATCCTGTTTTTCTAAAAATAACTGAAGAGGACATTTTATCCTACCTAGGATGAATATATAAGGGACATGCTAAGCGCTTCATTAGTGGCGCTTAGAAATCCCTATAAACTAAAAAAGGAAGAAAAAAATGAAGAAAATCAAAAAAGTAGCCAAAGTATTGGCAGTAGCAGGCATTGCCACTAGTATTTTAGTAGGTTGTGGGGCTAAAAAAGAGGAAAAGACCTCTGGAGATGGCGACAAAGTAAAATTGACAATGGCATGGTGGGGCTCCCAAGCACGCCATGATGCGACAGTTAAAGTGATTGACATGTATGAAAAACAAAATCCAAATGTCAAAATCGAACCAGAATTTTACGATTTTGATGGCTATGTAACAAAATTAAATGTTGCAACAGCCGCAGATAAAGTGTGGGATATTTGGCAAATTGCAGGAAACTACCCAGCTTATTTGAATAATATTGAACCTCTTGATACTTATATTGACAAAGGATTGATTGATACGAAAGATACCTCAGAAGCTTACCTGAAAACAACACAACGTGATGGTAAACAGTTAGGGCTTTCTAATGGGATGAATGCTTATGCTATTGCCTATGATCCGGAACTATTTAAAAAAGCAGGTATTGAAGAACCGACGACTGATTGGACATGGGAAGATTTTGAAAAAATTTGTTTGAAAATTAAGGAAAAATTAAACATTTATGGATTTGAATTGGAACAATTGGATGATTTCTATCCCGGTGCAAGTGTTGGGGTAGGACAATATGGTGGTGGCCTTAACTTCTATGACAAAGATGATGATGCTAAGTTAGGTTTTGACAAATCAAATCTCCTCTCACCATATTTTAAAATGCGAAAAACCCTTGTAGATGCTGGTGCAATGCCTGATAGTGGTGCTATTGCAGAAGTAAAAGACATTGAAAATTCATACCTTGTCAAAAAAGAAAGTGCTATGAAATGGATTGCCAGTAACCAAGTCAATGCCCTTGGACAAGCTGCTAATCGGGAAATCAAATTAATCACATTACCAAAACGTAAAGAAGATGTGGGTAGTACAGCTCTTATGAGTTCACAAATGCTTTGTATTGCTAAAAATTCGAAGTATAAAGAAGAAGTTGCTAAATTTATCAATTTCTTCCAAAATGATATTGAGGCCAATAAAATTTTAAATGGCGAACGTGGTGTGCCAATCATGGAAAAAGTCCGTGAAGAATTGAAGAAAGATGCAACAGATACTTTGAAATCGACTTTTGACTATATTGAACTGGTTGGCGAAAAAGGTAATTCAGAGATTAACACAGTTGAAAATCCTAATAATGCGATTATCCGTGACCAGTATCTCTTGCTTTTACAACAAGTGATTGCTGGTGAAATGAAACCAGATGCTGCTGCAAAAGAAATCTATGATTTTGCTAAAGAGAAAGTAAAAGAGGCAAAATAATCAGTCTAGAGAAGGTGGGACAATATTGTATGTCAATGTTGTCTTGACATCTTTAGCTCAATTATCTAAAAAACACGATTTTTTCCAGATATCCCAACTTGGTATTTTGGTTGAAATTCGTGTTTTATTAGATAAAAGCTAAGCGTAACTAAAGTGATAAATGAAAGAGGTCGAGATGAAAAAAAGATATGTTCAAGTTGGAACAGGTGGTAGAGCACGTTTTTATTATGAAGCAATTGCGAAAGATTTCAAAGAGACAAGTGAAATCGTTGGCTTTTGTGATGTCTCACAGACGCGTATGGCTTATGCCAATCGCGTGATTCATGAAAAATATGGTTGCCCTAAAGTACCGACTTATTTTTATACCGATTTTGAGCAAATGCTAGATGATTTGCAACCTGACTGTGTGATTGTGACAAGCGTTGATCGTACACATCATGATTATATTATCCGTGCGATGAGGAAAGGCTACGATGTTGTGTGTGAGAAACCACTCACAATCGACGAAGAAAAAGCCAAAGCGATTCTTAAAGCTCAAAAAGAAACCGGTCGGAACTTACGAGTGACCTTTAATTACCGTTATGCTGCGCATAATACAAAAATTCGGGAATTGCTTGCCCAAGACACGATAGGCACGGTCTTTTCGGTTCATTTTGAATGGTTACTGAATACATCTCATGGCGCCGATTATTTCAGGCGTTGGCATCGCAATAAATATAATAGCGGTGGTCTTTTGGTGCATAAGTCCACACACCATTTTGATTTGGTTAATTTTTGGTTGCAAACTGTCCCTAAAAAAGTCTTTGCTCTTGGCGCGCTTAATTTTTATGGCATGAAAAATGCAGAACAACGTGGCGTAAAAGAGTTTTATGCACGTGCCTACGGCAGTGAAGCTGCTAAGCGTGATCCTTTTGCACTTGACTTGGAGAGCAGCAAGGAATTGCGCGAGCTATATTTAAAGGCAGAAGAAGATAGTGGTTATATCCGTGACCGAAGTGTTTTTTCAGATGATATTTCGATTGAGGACACCATGGCTGTTACCGTTCAATATGAAAATAATGCCATGCTGAGCTATTCACTCAATGCCTATATGCCCTATGAGGGATTTAAAGTAGCATTCAATGGTAGTAAAGGTAGGATTGAGATGACGATTATTGAAAAATCTTATGTCAATGCTGGTGGTAAAAAAGAGGACGAAGGTGCCTTAGCATTTCAAGAGATAACTGTTTATCCACTTTTTGCGCCATCTTATCAAGTAGACATCACTGAAATGGCTGGTGGACATGGTGGCGGCGATCCGATTCTTTTGCAAGATATTTTCGGTGAGAAAACTGAAGATATTTGGAATAGAAGCGCTGACCATATAGATGGCGTGATGAGTATTTTAACAGGGATAGCCGCCAATCAGTCTATTGCGACTGGGCAAAGTGTGACACTTAAAGAGTTACTATAACCGATAAGCTTGACCGAATAACGGTACAAGGAAAGGAACAAAATGAGATTAAGCGAAAAAACATTAATCAAAAAAAGAAAAGATTATCCGATAAAAGTGGTGCAATTTGGCGAGGGACGTTTCTTGCGTTCATTTATTGAACTACAAATTGAAGAAATGAATGAAAACGGCTTATTTAATGGGAGTGTAGCAGTTGTGCAACCTTTAAAAACAGGTCGAATTGATGCACTAAAGGAACAAGATAATCTTTATACAGTTAAAGTTGCAGGGATAAAAGAAGGTATCGCAACAAATGCAGAAAAAGTGATAACAGTAATCAAGGAAGTGGTCAATCCTTATGAAGCTTACCAATCATTTTTGAACCTTGCAAGCCTATCAACGCTTGAAGTGATTACCAGCAACACGACTGAAGCAGGCATTACATGGATGGATGAAAAAGAAGTGAACTTTTTAGAGGAATGTCCAAAGAGTTTTCCAGCTAAATTGACAGCATTTTTATACAAACGTTATTTAGCAGAATTATCAGGTCTTTTGATTCTGCCTTGTGAATTGATTGAAAAAAATGGTGAGCAATTAAAAAAATACATCATACGACACGCGAAAAACTGGAATTTGGGTGATTCATTTATTGAATGGTTGATATCAGAAAATATTTTTGTTTCAACCTTAGTTGACCGAATTGTTTCAGCACCATTAGAAACTGATTTTGCTTATACTGATAGTGAAGCGACACAAACTGAACCTTTCATGTTTTTTGCAATTGAAGCTAAACAAGCAGAAGAAGAAAAGGTACGATCGATTTGGCCTGCTGAAAAAATCGGACTTAATGTTATTGTTGTGCAAGATTTAGCACCTTATAGGGAGCGTAAAGTGCGTTTATTAAATGGCGCTCATACTGCTATGGCAATGGTTGGCTTATTGAAAAATATCAAAGAGGTTGCAGAATTTACCAGCAGTGAATTCGGAAAAGCTTATATTGAGCGATTATATGATGAGATGATACCGTTGATTGATTTGCCAGAAGCGGAAGTTCGTCTTTATGCCTCAGAAGTTATCGAACGCTATCTGAATCCATATTTACATCATCAGTTGAAAGATATCGCCTTAAATAGTGTGTCAAAATTTAAGACCAGATTGTTGCCAAGTTTATTGGATTATCGCAAAAAGTTTGGTCAGGAACCCCTAGCTATCAATGAGGCACTGCAAGCCTTGGAAGATTATTATGCTTTGCATCAGGATGAAGCAATATTTTCAGCAGACGAACCAATAGAAAGTGTGTTAGAGCGCCTATGAGTAAAAATTACATGAAAATTAATCCCAACGACAATGTCGTCGTGATTCTACAAAATGTTAGCAAAGGAATTGAAATCGCAGGTGTTACAGCGCTTGAAGACATTCATTTCGGGCATAAGTTGGCGATCAAGCCGATAAAATCAGGAGAAAATATTCTAAAATATGGTTTTCCAATAGGTCATGCAACGCAAGATATTGCTGCAGGAGAATGGATTCATACTCACAATGTCAAAACTAATCTGAATGATGTGAAAAATTATGACTATAAACCTGTTACTCTATCAACTTTTCAATTGACAAATGATGATAGGCAAACTTTTCAAGGGTATACACGAGAAAACGGTGAAGTTGGCATTCGTGAAGACTTATACATTGTCCCGACAGTTGGCTGTGTTAATCAAACAGCGCAACGAATTTTGGATACATTTTCAAAAGACTATCCGGAATTATCAAGCATTTTTGACAATCAAATTATCCCCAAACATCCTTATGGTTGTTCGCAATTAGGAAAAGACCATGAACAGACAAAAGATTTTTTGGCAAGATTAACGATGCATCCAAATGCTGGGGGTGTACTTGTTCTAGGTCTGGGCTGCGAAAACAACACCATAGATGCGTTCAAGACTAGACTTGAAGAAATGGGTGGCATAAATCCAAATCGTGTCAAATTCTTAATCGCCCAAATGAGCGAAGATGAAATCGCAGATGGGATCCAACTTTTAGTAGAAATTGCTAAACATGCGCAACAAGACAAGCGGACTGCTGTGCCGATTTCCAAACTACGCGTTGGACTCAAATGTGGTGGGTCTGATGGCTTCTCTGGCATTACAGCCAACCCACTTTTAGGACTTTTTTCAGATTACTTGACCAATCATGGTGGTACAAGTGTCTTAACAGAAGTGCCTGAAATGTTTGGGGCAGAAGAAATTTTAATGAGCCGTGCCGAAAATCAAGCAGTATTTGAAAAAATTGTCACCATGATTAATGATTTTAAATCCTATTTCCTTGCCAATAACGAACCTGTTTATGAAAATCCAAGTCCGGGCAATAAAGCAGGAGGGATTACAACGCTTGAAGACAAATCACTTGGTTGTACACAAAAAAGCGGTAATGCCAAAGTCGTTGATGTTTTGAACTATACGGATAAATTGAAAAAAAATGGTCTGAATCTATTAGAAGCACCGGGTAATGATTTAGTTGCAGCCAGCGCTTTAGCTGTCAGTGGTTGTCATCTGATTTTATTTACAACAGGTCGTGGCAATCCATTTGGGACATTTGTACCGACAATTAAAGTATCTTCTAATACAGAACTTGCCACTCATAAATCTAATTGGATTGACTTTGATGCAGGAGTGTTTTTATCGCAATCAAAAGAAGATGTCCTACGTGAATTTGTAACTAAAGTGCTGGACATTGCAAATGGTGAGCTTGCTAAAAATGAACGCAATGGCTACCAAGAAATTGCGATTTTCAAGAAAGGGATTACCTTGTAAAATCATTTCAGAAGAAAACCAAGTAGTCCAGAGTATGCCAAATTATTAAAAGTTGAAGCAAAAGTCAGAACATACTTGGAGGTATTACTTTGAAAAATGCGATGCAATTTAAATCAATTGTGAAGAATATTTCGAAAGAAAATAGAACTTCTGCTCAATTGATCCTACAAACCGATATGCTAGAACGATTAGTCAAACGAATTTCGCTGTTGAACGTGAAGGTATAGCCTTCATTTATCCGGAAATTTTTCACCTATGTCTGTTCCGTTGAAGCTTGACGTGACGATTGGCGATAAAATGACAAAAGTGATTTCATTCAAGAACAATGGGCGGAGTATCAGTGAAGTTTTGATTATGCGAAAAATATTGATTTTGATAAAACTTGTGTATCTGTGGTAGAGGTGATGAATAAGTTAGAACTGTAGTTAGTACGAAAGTTGAGATTTATCATTCCTGATGATAGGAAGAAGCGCGAAAAAGTGCGTCGTATTTTATTAAATCAAATTGCTCAAAGCGTCATGGGCAGGATAGAGACAAGGCTGCTAAGTATGGTTTTTTGAAAACAGCAATTTGTCGGAAATTCCGACGAGTTCAATTTATTGCTTTGTTAAAATTCGACTGTTATCCAAAAATGTTTGCGTGATGTGTTTAATTTTTGTATAATTGGTATGAGATCGAAGATTTATGTGAGGAGGATTACAGTGAATACAAGTAGAAAATTAATAGGCTCAGGTGCGATATCGAAGATTTATGAAGAAGACGGAATAGCATACAAAACTTTTTCTGACGAGTACCCTTTGTCATGGGTAGAGTATGAAGTGAACATCCAACAAGAGATTCTAAAAAATACGCAGTTACTTGTTCCGAAAATGGAATTGATAAAAGAGTCAAAAGAAATAAAAATGGATTATATCGATGGGTACACAATTGGGGACCGCATGCGCAAAGAGAAATATAAGCATGCTTTAGAAGACCTTATTGATATTCAATTATCAATTCATAACTATAATAATTTAAAATTGAGTCAAGCACATGATGAATTTGAAAAGCAGATAAAAGAGTCAAGGCTTGATGAAGAACTTAAAAATATTGGTTTCTCACTACTATCAAAAATTGAAAAGAAGCCTATACTTTGTCATTTTGATATTCATTTCTTAAACATTATGTATGATCATACTGACTATTACATCATTGATTGGGTCAATGCTAAATTAGGTAATCCAGTATTAGATATTGCACGAACCTATATTATTTTGAAACAATATGCTCAAAGACTAGCTAACAAATACTTGAAGGCAATTGTCAAGAAAGGAAATTATGTAATGGCTGATGTAGAGACGGCTATCCCTCTCATGGCAATCCTTAGATTGACTGAACATGATGCTACGGATTTTGAAGCGAAACTTTTAGAAATGATTCATAACAATTAATCTCCAACAACCAATAGGCACAATTATAGAATAAGAAGGAGTTCGACATGAATAGAATTAATATTATCTGTCTAGGTGTAAAAAATATGACCGAATCGATTCACTTTTATCGTGATGGTCTTGGTTTTGAGACAAATATCAAAGAGGATAATCCCGACGTAATATTTTTCAATACAAATGGTACAAAATTTGAGCTATATCCCCTGGATTTATTAGCAGAAGATATTGATGAAGAAAATCCCCCTAAAATCGCAACAGGATTTGCTGGTATCACTCTGGCCTATAATGCTAAAAGTCAAAAAGAAGTGGACCAAGTAATTGAACTTGCGCGTCGTGCAGGTGGAAATGTTGTTAAGGAACCCATTAAAGTGTTTTGGGGTGGTTATAGCGGTTATTTCACTGATCCTAATGGTTATTATTGGGAAGTCGCCCACAATCCAAATTGGGCATTTGACGAAAATGATATGGTGATTTTGCAGAGCGAAGAATAAACATAAAAATGAAAAAGAAATACATTGGGAAAATCATTATTTTTCCGATGTATTTTTAGTTTAAGGTGTTGCACGGTTGACTGTTTCTTATCACGTATTTTCGGCTGATGAGGCTAGGAAATTTTTGTATGTATGGGGAAAGTGAATGCGAGACATATATAAAATAATTTTCTTTTGTCAACAAAAAATTAAATTTATATGATATACTGTAGATGATACAATTCAGTAAGCGAGTAGGTTTTTCAATATATGTTTAGGAGATTGTTTTTTGAAATTTAAGTATATAGTGAAACCTAATTCGGAAGCTGATAGGGAACATCTAGCTCTACCTTATATATGAGGCGTGTTATTTGGTCGGAAGATTGTTTAAAAGAACTTTTCTTAAAGATGCTAGCACACTTCAATCATTTCACTATAACTAATGGCATAATTGATCAATTGGAATACCCCGAGAGTTCTGACGAAATAATTCAATTACCTAGTACACAGAGTTTAGAATATTCTATTCGTATTAGAGATAGGAATAGCGGAAAGAGATACTGGACAATTATTATAAAACAGTTGAGGGATGACGGTGATGGAGAAAATAGTATTTTTGAAATCAGATTTAATGGTTCTAAAGAGCATCACAGAATATTGTTTTTTGGGTTATCTTTCGTTGATGATGCTGTGATATTGACGTACGGTTTTAAAAAAATGGTGGATAGATCAATTGTTGATCAGACGACTCATCTAAAAAAAGAATCGAATGCTATAAGACGCAGTATTCTGAATGATAATACTTTAAAAGATTGGATAGGTAACTGATATGAAAAACTCTTTATTAGATTTATTGATGGAAGACCCTTTTGTTCAAGAACTCACTTCAACGCCACAATATGAAAAATCACTTATTATTATTAAGAAAAAAATTCAGCTAGGCTTCAATCAACTTGAGTTAGCAGAAGCTATTGGCGTAGATTTTGATACCTACTTGGATATGGAATCAGGGTATACCTCAATTTCTATTGAGGAATACGATAAAGCAATTGCAAAAATATCAAAGATTGAAAAAGGGAGCATTGATTTAGGTGGCATGACTTCTGAAGCACTTCAATTTAACATCAGTTTCTCTTCTGATGATTGTATTTTTTATCCTATGAAAAAAGAGGTGGCATAGTGACTGTTTTGAAATTTAAAAATTATACAGTTAATAAAATGTTTTTTCAAGAGAATACCTTATTTGATAAAAAGATAAAAAAACTTAACTTGAATCCGGTTTTTAATTATACAATAATTCCTACGGATGATGTTAATACTAAAAATTTGTTGTTCAATGTCAAGATTGGGGATTTGGAATCTGAAGATTCTCCATTTTACATTGATATTGTTATCAATGGGCTATTTGAGTATGTACCTGAAGAAAATGAGCTTGAACTTTCAATGGACGATTATTTGAAAGAAAATGGGATAGCAATTTTATTTCCATATGCTAGAAGTATCATATCAACATTAACTTCTCAATCAAATTCCTCTTATCCTACAATAATCTTACCGACTATTAATGTTCCAGAGGTGGTTAGACGAAGCGAAAAAAGAGAAGAGAGTAAGTAGAGAAAAAATAAATGTGTAAGTCTTGAAAAAATCAAGGCTTTTTTGTTGCCCAAAATTTAAGAAAATGGAACTTTTGTATGTATCAGGAAAGTGAGGAAAGTCAGATGACAATAAATAGTCACATTAAAGCAATAGCAAGTCTGATTTACGATCAGCTAAATGAAGATTCCTATTTATGGACTTATGACACTATGGATGAAATGGGCGTACCCGAAAAACTTCAAGAGGAAGTCGCAGAAAAACTGTTTTCCTTAGCAAGTGATTATGATATTGGATTGTTGGGTGTTACTTTTGAACATAGCGATAACGACGGTGCTTTAGTCTATTGGGGATTATTAGGTTGTTCCGTAGATGAAATAACGATTTATGATTGTGTTTATGAAGTGGTAGAAAAAGAGTCTTTAGGTGATATTGATTATACTAGCACTTTCGTTAAAAATTTTGTCTCTAAATTCAATGCGTGTGTTGACTATTTACAGGAAGAAGAAAGTAAACTGCTTAAAGCATTAGAAGTACAAGGTTATAAGTATTGAATGAAGTGAGGTAAAATGGCAGATGAATTTAATACACTCGTTGCGACCTCCTTTGAGATTGAGCGTGAATATCGACTCAAAAAAATAGAAAATGTGACGATTGGGGTAGCGATTAAAAAGCGCCCTTTTATTGTCGTCAACGTTGGGAATATTTACTCGAAAATGGTGGGGATTGATACTTTTTTATTTGAGGAAGATTTAACATTAATTGAGAGTAATCAACTCGGGAAATATAATTTAGATAGTCTAGTGATTGCGAATCATGCAGTATTGGATCATCAAGAAGAAATTGAGTTGGCATTGGAAAATATCAAGGAACGCTATTTGGAGGAACTTGAAAGAGGTGAGAAATGAAAAATATTAAGCAAATAATGATTAGTATGATTAAGAGAATTAGTAGCACAACAATTACTCAACGATATTTTGTGAGTAGTGTTGTGTTTTTGTTTGGTGTTGGTTTCTTGATCCTAGCACAGATTAGCGGGGGAGAAAATACTAAAAAATTTCAAAGTCCAAGTGATGAAAAAACAGGGTTGAAATGGTCTCAACTATCGAAAAAGCAAGTTGTCGCATCTGAAACTGAAAGCCAGAAAACGATTGAAATGGGTGAAACTTCAAACTCAAAAACCGAGAGAACTTCTCAATCAGATCCTGCCTCCACCGTTATCGACAAAGGTACAGCTGTTGAAAATGTTGTACCACAAGTGCACCGATTATAAGTGTTAGTGCAGAGGTTGTTAATCGCTGTGGCACAACTGGTAGTCCGTTATATCACGACGGCTTACCATCCGCAAATGAGATTACCTCACTCACATTTAATAGCCAGGAAGGTAATGTAACCACCTTTGATTATTATTTTAAGGATATTTTATCTATTCCTAGCTATGGTCGTCAGGCTGAAGGGATTCAAACGGGACAGCTAATTGTGACAGTCCATAATAATGGCACAGCAACAATTAGAATCACAGGTGGTGTGCCACAAGTCACAAACGTGGGTTCGGAAGTGGTTGATATTCAAAGCTATTCGGTGGGGAAGACGCGGATAATTGGTGTTACTGCGGGTCAACAGATTCAAGGTTTACTTGTTCAACAGTCTTTTGGGCAATCGCCGTTGGGAACAGTTGATGATTTATCAGGAGATTATTTATTGACCTTTAATAAGTAATGTTTGAATACTGAGAATTGAAAAGAGGAGTAATGAATGAGCCAAGAAATAAATATTTGGGTTTCAAATCTTGGAAAATATAACGAGGGGATTCTTCAAGGGGCATGGTTTACATTGCCAACTGAAATGTCTGAAATTCGCAAGAAAATTGGATTGAATGAGAGGTATGAAGAATGAGCGATTCATGATTATGAAGCCCCGTTTAAGATTAGTGAATATGACGATATTGGTACATTAAATGAGATTGCGGAATTGATTGAAGAAACAGAAATTCCAGATGTCGTCTGGAATAACATGAGTGAACTACTTGATTATTTTAGCGATTCAGTACCAGATTTGATAGAGAACTGTGAAAATTTTATGATCAATTCAGATATTGAAAATGAGTATGATTTGGGGCAGGCTTACATTGAAGATCTCGACGTAGAATTTCCCCGAACTTATCTAGGGAATACCATTGAATCGTATATTGATTATAAATCTCTTGGCAGGGATATAGCATTGTCATCACAAGGTAAATTTTTAGATGGATGCTGGGTAGAATATATTGGATAAATAATGCAAAAAGAAAGCAGATAATATGACAATAAAAATTTTAGAACTTTTTGGTGGGATTGGTAGTCCGAGAGTTGCGCTACGCAATCTTGGCATTGATATTAAATCAATAGATTATGTCGAAATTGATGCGAAAGCAGTTGCCTCTTATAATGCCATTTTTGCATCAGACTTAAAATACAAAACACAATCGGTCATTGATTGGGAGCTGAAACCTGACATTTTGATACACGAATCACCTTGCCAAGACATCTCAATTGCCGGACGGCATCTAGGTGCGGATGCGGGGAGTGGAACCAGATCAAGTTTAATGTGGGAAACGCTGAAAATCATTGAGAATTTCGGTAAATGGCAGCCTAAAATTGTGAGCTGGGAAAATGTCAAAGCTGTCCTATTTAAAAGTATGAATGAGAATTTCAACAAGTACCTACGAGAAATGGAGTGTTTGGGTTATACCAATTCTTATGCGGTTTTAAATGCACTGGATTTTGGACTACCACAACAACGTGAGCGTGTTTTTACGATCTCTATCCTAAATGGTGAGGCGTTTGATTTCAACTCAGTGGGACGATTACCTATGCGTCCACTCTCAAATTTCATAGAAACGAATGTAGATGAGAAATATACGATTAAAGCGCCAAGTATGCTTGATCGAATCGGGTCACCTTCGGAAAAAAAGAAATTCAAAGGCTACCTAAAAATTATTGATGACAAGGTTTATACAATTACAACAAGTCAAGATCGCGTACCCAATAGTGGCGTGATTGATCTAGGTAATGGAAAATATAGGGTACTGACTGAAAAAGAGTGTTGGTTGTTACAAAGGTACTCTACAGATGATTTTGAAGCTGCAGCTAAAGTGTCAAGTAAAACTCAGCTTTATAAACAGGCTGGCAATAGTATTCCTGTACCGATTTTTGAAAGTCTCTTTAGAGTGCTTTTGAAAGATTTTAAGGAAGATTTTTGATATCAAAATTAAGTCAAGAAGAAACAAGTAGATTTAAACATCACCTTGTAGCAACAGTTAATAATTTAATAGATTGAAGTTTTCTGGACTATATATCGGACGGTGAAGCATACGCGGAAGAATTTGAGCATAATGTTCAAAGTTATGTGGATACCTATGGTTTGAAGGCGGCTTATGATTACTGGAATAACATTCCCTCAGGCGAATCTATCAATGTAGATACGAGTTGGTATGATGGTTCAGAATTTACCTCTATAGAAAATTATGTTGAGAATATCTTATACTCTGAAATTTGTATCAGAGAGATTGCATCGGATGAGTATATGGAGTATTTAGATGGAAATTTGGATGAATTAATTGAAATTGCAAAAGAAACAATTCGTACATTTTTTGGATAGGAGTACTAAATATGACAAAAATTGTAAAAAAAACAAAAAATCACTGTCCAAGATGCTTAAGCAGCGATTTAGAATCTTATGACAGCTATGGTGAATATGATAAATTTCAAAAGTATGTAAGTCAATGTCTTAATTGTGGTGCAAAAGTTGAGGAACGTTATAAAAAGGTTTATGTCAATTCAATAGCTACTTTCAAAGAAGAAGATGACTATGAAAAAATTGAAGGGTAAGTAACATGAGTAGAGAAATTTTAGGTCATAGAGAAGGTGTTTGTCCAAATTGTGAGAGTACTGAGTTTGATGATCAAATTTTTGATGATGTAGATGAATTTAGAGTTTATTCAATGACTTGTAAAGTTTGTCATGCTGAAATCAGAGAATGGTATAAGTGCTGCTACGACGAAACAATTGCCACGATTGAGGAGGATGGAGAATAATAAATAAGGAACTGAGTCAAAGTCAAAACCACCCGTAAAACGGGTGACTTGCACTGTGGGCTCCACCCACGGATTACCGACTGCGACTAAAGTCGCTGGCCTTCTCGCTGTTCAGGCTCCATTGCCATTGTCACTTTCTTAGCCCGTCAAAACGGGCTTATTTTGTACGAAATACACCATCGCTAAACGGCTCCTCATACTCTTTAACGCTTAATTTATCAATTGATATATCGCGTTTCTCTTGCTCACGTATATATTTAGCAACTGTTTTTTCATTTACCCCAACGGTTGAAACATAATAACCTTCTGCCCAAAATTTTCGATTACCATACTTATATTTTAAATTAGCATACTGGTCAAAAATCATGAGTGACCTTTTTCCTTTTAGATAACCCATAAAGCTTGACACTGAAATTTTGGGTGGCATGACGACTAACATGTGAACATGATCTGACTTTGTTATAAATGACTTTCCGTCTATATTTTGATGTAAATACGATGTGGTATTTGCACATCCATTTTGTATGTGATAAACTGTAACTAGATTTTGCCATTTTCTTATTCCTTTCTTTGAGAGCCTGAACACTCTTATTATACTAGGAATAAGAAAATGGGGACTATAAGTCTGGTTAGCCACCCGTAAAACGGGTGGTTTTCTTATCGTCCTTAAAAGGACGACTGGCTTGAAGCCATGATAATGCGAAATAAATCGTGTTTTGACTTTTTTATTATAGATAAATATACGAAATTAAAATATTTCATATATGGAAAAATCGCTTCCAATCAAGAAGTTGACTTTTAAAGAAATAACAAGTCAATTTTAGCATTTGCAAGAATATAAAAGAGGTAGTAAGGATGAAAATAAAATATGTACCAGTTGAAAATAGTATTGCTGAATGGGGTGATAAGCAGGCACTTATCAAACGATTTGAAGGCCTAAACATTTATACGCTTAATCGTTGGCTTTCAGAAATGCGTGATAGCAAACAATTTCGCGATGGAGTTATCAATCCAACACATAAATTGGTTTATGTAAACTTTGAAATATTTTTAAAATTTTTGATTTGGAAACAACGTCATTAGTACCTGAAAATTAGTTAAAAATATGATAGAATTGAAATACTAATAGAGTATTACATTTCATCATTTTTCTTTATCAATAATGAAAGAGAAAAATATAATATGTATTATGAAAAAAGAACTTCAAAGAAAGGAAAAACACGATATTTAGTCTTAGAAGACTTTATAGAACCGTTAACAGGGAAGAAAAAACGTCTTACTGTTACATATTATCAAAACACCTCAAAAGCAAGGAAGCAAGCTGAAAGGGATCTAAAGGATAAGATTGATGAGGTTGTGGGTAAATATCTTTATAGCTATTCTAGCGAAGAAATTAAGACATTTGCTCAGCTACGTGATGACTGGCTCTTCATTTGGAAACCAACCGTTAAAAAGTAACTGTTAATCGTGAGCTGATGATTTTGAAAAGAATTACTGAATTAATTCCAGATGATTATTTAATCGAAAGAATCACTAAGCGACTGCTTGTCAACATACTCCGTGAATATAAAATAAAATATAAATCAACTCATTCTACCATGCAACATATCAAGTCAACGCTAAATAAAATATTTGATCATGCTGTAGATAATGATTTAATTCCTTATTCACCAAGTAGAGATATTCGACTTCGTGCAACTGCTGAAGAAAAGAAACAAAAAAGGGAATGTAGTGACGCTAAATATCTTGAGCCATATGAATTCGCTGCCCTTATCAATAGATTGTTGCACAGACGAAATCAAAATTATCGTGACTTGGCTTTATTTATGGGACTATGCGGCTTGAGAGTTGGCGAAGCAACTGCCTTATCAGAAGCAGATTTTGATTTTAAATCTAATACGGTCAGAATAGATAAATCATTACAGACACACGACTTATCTCCTGAAGATTATTATATTGATACGACAAAAACGGAGGCTTCTGTAAGAACTGTACTTCTGCCTAAAGTAGCAATAGGTGCTGTTAAAAATGCTATTGAACGTAGCAAAAAGCTAGATGCTTATATTGAAAAATATCTAAAAAATCATCCTAATAATAAAGGATATTATAGGCACTCTGATTTTGATTTTGACTTCATATTCAGAACTGAATACGGTTCTCCAATTAGTCAAAATAGTTTCTATAATCAACTCCAACGCATGAATGTTGAGTTAGATAAAAAGTGTGAAACACTCTATGGTTTTAAGTGGACTAAAAATGCTGTAACTCATTCTTATCGTCACATTCAAGCAACCTATTTACAAGATTCTACTGTCAGTGAACGTGAAATTCTTGCAAGAATTGGTCATGCAAACCGATTGACTTTATCAGCTTACACACATCAATCTTCAAAAGCACTGGATCAAACAGATTCAGTTAAAGCACTCGATAAAATAACAAAAGAACTGGGTTTAGTGAGCTAAATTTTTGTTCATTATTTGGCAGTTTCGGTACTTTTTCGCCCATTATTTACAAAAAACAGAGACACCAAGGCCATCAATCCTTGGTACAAAAGGAGTTATAAGAAATGGTAGTAATCCAATGGTTTCCAGGTCACATGTCCAAAGCACGTCGACAGGTTCAGGAAAATTTAAAACATGTTGATTTGGTGATGGAGTTGGTGGATGCCAGATTGCCTTTGTCAAGCCGTAACCCTATGCTTGATAAAATTATCGGCACTAAGCCACGTCTTGTTATCATTAACAAAAAAGATTTAGGCGATGACCTGGAAATTCAAAAATGGGTTCATTATTTTGAAGCGCAGGGCATTTTGGCTGTTAAAATTAATGCGAAAGAACAGCAAACTGTCAAAAAACTGACCAAGGCTGCTAAAGAAGTTCTTGCGGAAAAACTCAAACGTGCCTCTGAGCGTGGGATTCAAAATAAAGCGATTAGAACAATGATTATCGGTATCCCTAACGTTGGTAAATCAACCCTTATGAACCGTTTAGCAGGTAAAAAAATTGCCATTACAGGGAATAAACCAGGGGTTACCAAAGGGCAACAATGGCTGAAAACCAATGAAGAATTGGAAATCTTAGACACGCCGGGTATCCTCTGGCCAAAATTTGAGGACCAAAGAGTTGGCTTGAAACTAGCGCTAACTGGGGCTATTAAAGACGATTTGATTCCAAAAGACGAAATTACAATTTTCGGTCTGGATTTCTTCAAAACAAATTATCCAACTGAACTTCAAAAACGTTTTAAATTAACAGATGAGCAAATGAGCTTATCAGCTGTTGATTTAATTGTCTTGTTGACTCAAAAATATGGTTTTCGAGATGATTACGACCGTTTTTACGACTTATTTATCAAAGATGTTCGTGATAGTAAGCTAGGAACTTATACCCTCGACCGTGTGTCAGACCTTGACAAAGAGGATACGCAAGATGACAACGATTAAAGCAGTTAGCGAATTACTGAAAACAGCGCAAACGCTATCAGACCCCCTATTTGAGCAGTGGTCACACGATACACGGCAAGGTGTCCAAAAGTTAATCATCAAGCGACAACGCAACATCCAAGCAGCACTTGATGAAGAAGCAAGGCTTGATAACCTGCTAGCCTATGAACGGCAACTCTATGCCCAAAATATCAAATTAATCGCTGGCATTGATGAAGTCGGCCGCGGACCACTAGCAGGACCAGTTGTCACAGCAGCCGTCATTTTACCTGAAAATTGTAAGATTACAGGCCTCAACGACAGCAAACAAATTCCAAAAAAACAACATCAGGCAGTTTATGACCGTGTCATGACAGAAGCATTAGCAGTTGGCATCGGCATTATTGATAATCATGTGATTGATCAGGTCAACATCTATGAGGCGACCAAACTCGCCATGTTACAGGCGATTGAGCATCTAAAGATTAAGCCAGAACATCTGCTGATTGATGCCATGTCTTTGGCTATTGATATCCCTCAAACCTCTCTGATTAAAGGAGACGCTAAGTCCATGTCCATAGCGGCAGCATCGATTGTTGCTAAGGTGACACGTGATAAAATTATGAGCGATTATGAGCAAAAATATCCTGGCTATGATTTTGCACACAATGCTGGTTATGGGACAAAAAAACATCTGGAAGCACTTGCTAAGCAAGGCTTCACAGATATTCATCGTCAATCTTTTGAACCAATCAAATCAATGGATCATCATATTTAAACATCTAAGCCATAGTATTGAGATAGAATCTGAGCTTTCAGCTCAGAAATTTCAAGATATGGACCAGTCAGTTGAGACCGCAAATACACTTTTTCTTCAGCTATCTGAACACCCACAAATTCTGTGTTCGGGTAGTTTTCGTTTACCTTTAGCATGCGTTCCTTGACGTCTGCGACATTTTCAGAGGTAACTGGCATATCCAGAAAAATATAATGGTCAAGTCGTGAAAGGTTGGCAAGTGCGGTAATGTTGCGATTTGGTACGAAAACCAAGGCACCCATTCCAGTTGTGAGGGTCAAAGAACGGATACCAATGACAGTGACGGTTCCTGTAATATCCAGATTCTTGAAGTTGACGGTATCGCCGACATTGACTTGGTGCTCGACAATGATGAAAAAGCCATTGATAATATCGGTCATCAAATCTCGTCCAGCAAAGCCAAGACCGACACCGACAATCCCAGCACCAGCAAGTAAACTTGCAACTGGTAGACCAAAGATACCTAAAATCGTATAGATATAGAGAAAAACGGTGAGGTACTGAAATACTGACAAGGTTAGGCGTGAAAGTGTTAGAACACGCGCACTATCAGCAATGTTAATGCGACTATAATTATCAAATAAATGCTTGATAATTCGTCTTAAAATACGATAGAAGACGTAAAACAGTATACTTGCGATGATGACGTAGATGATTTTTTCCACTGCAACATCAAATAGATTTTCTAGGTGTAAGTATTTCAAAATAGACACTCCTAATCAATAATTTTCAGAAAATTGTAGTAAATTCTTGCAAAAAGGCGCAAAAAGGACTAAAATAAGTATAACAAATTTTTAGATAAGATGGGTTTCAGAAATCCATTGATTGCTTGACAGATGAAAGGTTGTTTATGACGATTAATATTGATTGGGAAAATCTTGGTTTTGAATATATGAACTTGCCCTATCGTTTCATTGCCCACTTTAAAGATGGTCAATGGGATGAGGGGAGTTTAACAGAAGATGCCACACTACATCTCTCTGAATCATCTCCTGCCTTACATTATGGCCAACAAGCCTTTGAAGGATTGAAAGCCTATCGGACGAAATCTGGTGAGATTCAATTGTTTCGCCCAGACCAAAACGCTGAACGCTTACAAAGAACTGCGCGCCGGTTGTTAATGCCACAAGTACCGACTGAGCTTTTTATCAATGCTGCTAAAGCAGTCGTTAAAGCTAACCATGAGTATGTGCCACCTTATGAAAGTGGTGGTAGTCTTTACTTGCGTCCTCTCCTGATTGGCGTTGGTGATATTATTGGCGTCCAACCTGCACAAGAGTATATTTTTACTGTTTTTGCCATGCCCGTTGGTAATTACTTCAAAGGGGGGTTAGCACCAACTAAGTTTATCGTCTCACGAGACTTTGATCGTGCTGCACCACATGGAACTGGGGCAGCAAAAGTAGGTGGTAACTATGCTGCCAGTCTTCTGCCAGGTCAAGAAGCACATGATGCTGGTTATTCTGATGTCATTTATCTGGATCCTTCAACACATACGAAAATTGAAGAAGTCGGCTCAGCTAATTTCTTTGGGATTACCAAGGATAATGAATTTGTGACACCACTTAGTCCTTCAATTTTACCGTCAATTACTAAGTATTCTCTGTTATATCTAGCAGAACATCGGTTAGGACTGAAAGCCTATGAAGGCGATGTTTATGTCGATGACCTAGAGAAATTTGCTGAGGCTGGAGCTTGCGGGACAGCAGCAGTAATTTCACCTATTGGTGGCATTCAAAACGGTGATGATTATCATGTTTTCTATAGCGAAACAGAAGTCGGACCAATTACTCATAAACTTTACAACGAACTTGTAGGTATTCAAAAAGGTGACGTGGAAGCACCAGAAGGCTGGATTTATAAAGTTGAGGTTGATGCCTAAATCATAGAACTTACATTAGTTTACATAGTTTTATTTATGTAAACTTTTTTTGTTTTCTAAAATAATTGGATCAGTTAACCAAGTGTTTTGTAATTTAAACAACATTTTGCTATTCTATATAAGATACTATTATTTTATAAGGGAGTTTTATGGATAAGAAACTAAGAATCAGTGATTATTTACTGATTGGTTCAATGTTATTTGGATTATTTTTTGGTGCTGGAAATTTAATCTTTCCTGTTCATATGGGACAAGAAGCAGGTTCTGCTATCTTTCAAGCTAATCTTGGCTTTTTGGTGACCGGTATTGGCTTGCCATTTTTAGGTATTATTACGGTTGGTCTTTCTCAAAGTTCTGGTCTTTTTGATATGGCATCACGTATTAATCGCAAGTACGCTTATATTTTTACGACGCTATTATATTTAGTTATCGGTCCTTTTTTTGCTTTACCTCGTTTAGCAACCACCTCTTTTGAAGTCGGACTGTCACCTTTTCTTTCAGACAATGCACAAAAACCTGTTTTAGCTGTTTTTAGTGTTTTATTCTTTTTTGCTGCTTGGTTCTTTTCTCGCAAGCCCTCAAAAATTTTAGATTACATCGGGAAATTTTTGAACCCTTTATTTCTGATTTTGTTAGGATTTTTACTTGTTGTCGCTTTTACACGTCCAATGGGTGGCATCAGTCAAGCAGTAGTCGGCAAGGCCTATCAATCATCACCTTTTGTATCTGGCTTTACCCAGGGGTATAATACGCTTGACGCGCTTGCGGCGTTAGCCTTTGGTATTATCATCGTCACGACCATTCGTCAACGTGGTGTGACCAATCCCAAGGTGATTGCGATTGATACGATCAAAGCAGGTGGGATTAGTGTGCTACTCATGGGGATTATCTATACGTGTCTGTCTTATTTAGGGACGATGAGTCTTGGTAAGTTCGCGCTCAGTGAGAATGGTGGGATTGCGCTGTCTCAAATTTCAAATTACTATCTGGGAACTTTTGGAACGATTATCTTGGCCTTAATTATTATTATTGCTTGTTTGAAAACAGCAGTTGGCTTGATTACAGCTTTTTCAGAAACATTTGTTGAGCTTTTCCCTAGATTTTCTTACCGTTTTTATGTGATTTTGGCTAGTGTGCTACCATGTTTGTTTGCGAACGTTGGATTGACGAATTTGATTCAGATTTCAATTCCTGTCTTGATGTTCCTATATCCTCTTGCGATTACTTTAATCATACTAGCTTTGTTTAGTCCCTTATTTCATCATTCTAAACGAGTATATCAAGTCACAACTGGCTTGACTCTTATTACGGCAATATTTGATGGGTTTAATGCTATTCCGAAGGGTGAACATCCTAATGTTGTGATGACGCATTTACTGGACTTTGCTAAGTATACCATTCCTTTCTTTTCAATTGGTATGGGTTGGATTGTACCAGCAGCAATTGGGCTTGTCATTGGCTATATTTGGCAGTTTTTCGAAAATAAAGCCTAGCAGATCTATTTTCGAAACCAGAAAAAATCACCTGAGTTTGATAGATGAGGTGATTTTTTTATTATAACGTTTTCTCGGTATACTGCAACCTATTAACATAAGGATGTCGACATCACAATTTATCCAAGGCATCTTTTTGCTCTTCATTGACAATATGCGTATACAGGTCAGTGACTTGCGTAGAGGCATGCCCGAGCTGATGACTAACCAAAACTTGAGAATTGGTCTCAGCATACAACCTTGTCGCCAAGGTATGTCGTAGTTTATGAGGCGTCACGCGGACTTTGAAGATTTTCGAGTATTTGGCAACCATTTTTTCAACACTAGAGTTGTCGATGCGATTAGCCTGCTCTTTATAGGAGGTCAAAAATAAAGCCACATCACGTTTATCAGCATGATATCGCTGCTCACGAATTGCCAAATATTGCGTCAGATATGGCGCAGCAAAACTTGCAATGTTGACTGAATCTCGTTTGCCACCTTTTCGTGTGATGTCAACAACCATAGTTTTAAGGTTCAAATCATTAAGGTCTACATTAACCGTCTCAGATAGCCGAATACCCGATGCTAGAATCAGTGCAATAATGGCTAAATCACGTTCTTTGTTTTTGATAAAGGAAGATTTAGCACGATTTGATAGGTCTAATTCATACTCATTATCAATAAAGTCAAGAAAACCTTGCGTTTCATCACCTAAAAACAGTTTATTTTTGATATTTTCTGCACGCGAGGCAAGTGTTTCTTTTTTCTTTTGAGTCGCGACCTTCTTCATGACATTGCGATAGAAGTAGGGCTCACCATTCTCATCCTCAACTTCCTCAGTCAGATACTTATAAAGGCTAGAAAGAGCTGAAAGCGTCCGATTAATTGTCGTTTGAGACACACCATAGGTCGTCGAATAGGTATTAAGTCTTGGTCGCTCACGTAGGTATAAAATGTAACTTTCAAGGTCATGCTTGGTTAATTTTTCCAAGGTTTCTAAGGAAATATCAGCCATTTTCGAGACATTTGAGATGTCAGCATCCATGAGCCAGCTAAAAAAGCGTTGATATTCTTTGAGATATTCATACAAGGTATTGAGTGAGTATGGGACAGCGGACTTAGAACGGTAGTATTCCAGTACGAAATCTGGCATAACGTTCTTTAAGTCCTCGATATTTTCGATTAAACGTTCTCGTTTCATAAGACTAGTATAAGGGATATCTGAACATTTGTCAAGAAAATTATAGTTTTTCGGAAAGATGTTGGTGGTAATTTTAAGCTATACAATGATAAAGCCAATCTCGATCAATCTTAAAGCAATTATTCTTTCGTCAAAAACTCTGCTAAATTAGGAGACTCATTGTACTTTATAGACGCCAATTTATCTTTTTCGATAATCGCTTTTCCTAAATCAATGTTATTGACATTGGCAATCTCAACAACATAATGAATCACATCAGCCAATTCATTTTTTAATGATGCCTCATCTGAATTTGCTTTATTGCCTTTCAACTGACTCAAAACCTCAGCAACTTCGCCAATTTCCTCAACTAGTTTGATAAATAAATCACTTGTTGACGGACTGCTGATATTTTTTCTTTGATATATCGCCTCTTATTTTACATTTAAATAATCTTGTAAAGACTTAAAAAGTTAATTCTGTCATGTTTAGTATTTCTCCTATTATTTCTTATTTCTCTGAACACACTCTTGTAGCGCTGTTTTTCGTTCCGATGTGATCTCTTTTTTGGGAATATTTTGAATAGCGCCCTCAAGAGCCAAGAGAAAATTGAGGCAAGCACCGTCATCTACCAGATTACGAACCTGTAAAAATGCCTTTTCGGTACCTACATGAATCAAATCATCCGAATCCATCAACCCGACTTGATTTAATTTTGCTTCGCTGATTACACCTAAATTTTTCATTTGTGAAATGTTCATAAACTTCCTCCAACAACTGCTACTTTTTTTATATTATGATGGATACCCAGTATTTGTTATTAGTTTATCATATTGCTTATCATTTATAAAGCTAAAAAGTCCACTTCAAAAAATGGACTTTAAAATCAAGAGAAAATCAAAAAAAGATACCCCGAAGGATATCTCTTTATAATCAAAAGATTATTTAAGACCTGCTGAACCGCCAGCAGCGCCGATAGCTTCAACGATTGCTTCAGCTTCAGCTTTTGGAAGACCTTCTTTGATAACAACTGGAGCGCTGTCAACAAGATCTTTAGCTTCTTTAAGTCCAAGACCAGTAGCTTCGCGAACTGCTTTGATTGTAGCAACTTTTTTGTCGCCTGCTGAAGTCAACTCAACGTCAAATTCAGATTTTTCTTCTGCTGCAGCTGCACCAGGACCTGCTACAGCTACTGGAGCTGCTGCAGATACGTCAAATTTTTCTTCGATTGCTTTTACAAGCTCAGAAAGTTCAAGAATAGTTGCTGTTTCAAGTTCAGCAACGATGTTTTCAATGTTCAATGCCATTGTTGGAATCTCCTTAGAATTTTTATTTTAATGTGCAAGGATAAGATGCGACTTGCGCGCATTTAAAGTTAGCAAGGCAAAATTTTCGAAGTACTTTGAAAAATTAAGCTGCTTCTTCTGCTTTGTCTGCAACAGCTTTGACAGCGTATGCGACATTGCGAGCTGGTGCTTGAAGTACTGAAAGGAGCATAGAAAGCAATCCTTCGCGGCTTGGTAGTGATGCGATAGCAGCGATTTCTTCTTTTGAAGATACTTTGCCTTCGATAACGCCAGCCTTAACTTCGAGTGCATCAGCTGTTTTAGCGAAATCTGATAAGATTTTAGCTGGAGCAATTGCATCTTCGTTTGAAAATGCGATGGCAGATGGTCCTACGAATTGATCCGTAAGGTCAGCATAGCCAGCTTTTTCAGCAGCACGACGCAAGATTGAGTTTTTGATGACTTTGAACTCAACACCTGCTTCACGTAATTGTTTACGCAATTCAGTATCTTGTCCAACTGTAAGTCCACGAGAATCTGCAACGACGATACCAGATGCATCTGCAAATTTTTGGGCAACAACGTCAACTAACTCAGCTTTTTTAACGATTGTAGCTTCACTCATTGTTTGTTTTTCCTCCTCTATTATTTGATGACGTAAAAAAACTCCACGTCAACCTAGACATAGAGAGTACAAAAATTCATTATCAACTAATAAATAAATGTCCTCGGTTGGATTTACGACGAATGTCACCAACTGTCTTCGGTCATGTTGTTTTCACAACTATTTTATTATAGCAGAGTTTTTTCACTTTGACAAGTATTTTTGATTCATGGTTTTTTTGTTATATATCTTCTTCATCAATATGTATTTAAAGATTTTTTTAGAATGTATTTATATCTAAACCTCTGGACTAGTCGGATTAGACTAGCCTATTTGGAGTTCCCCAGTCGGAAACTCCAAAAGGGAAAACCCATTGTCTATGCGGTTTCCCTTTTTGGATATCCCGAAAATTGTGCAAAAAAAGAGGCTGGGACAAAAGTCCTCTAAAAAAATAGGCTATGAATCATTTCTGATGTTAATCGGAAACGTTCATAGCCTATTTCTGTGTAACTTTTCGACAAAAAGAATAAAATCCCGTACAATTAAGTGTCTAATCCCAAAAGTCAGGAGTTGTTCTTTATGCATAAAAATTATAACAAGAAACAGGTCGTCCCTCTTTCCACCCTAGAATGATGCTCAAATTGATTTTGTGTGCCTATACCCAATCAACTTTTTCGGGAAGAAAGATTGAGAACGCCATTCATGATAGTATCCGCATGATGTGGTTAGCACAAGGCGAAACACCATCATATCGGACAATCAACCGTTATCGCATCCATCCTTCAAGATTGTTTTGTACAATTTAGAAATCTCCTTGTTCAAGAAAAAATGATTGATGAAACAGCCATTTTTATTGATGGTACAAAACTTGAAGCTAATGCCAACAAGTTTACTTTTGTCTGGAAAAAATCCATTCAACGTTTTAGTGATGCCCTTGTTGAGAAGTCTAAAGCCCTTTATCAAGAGCTTTTAAGCAATGAAATTATTCCTGCAATTGAACTGGATAATGAAGCTGAATTATCAACACAAGAATTGATGGTCATTGAAGATGAGTTATCTCAAGCAGTTGAGCACCTCACGCAAGAAATTGATCATGAGCCAAACGGACAGAAACGTAAAGCCTTGCGTTCTAAAAGAAAGCCAATCAAATTAGCACGTAAACAAGTCGCTAACTTCATTTTAAGAAAAGAAAAATACAAAACTGATTTTGAAATAATGGGCGCACGAAACAGCTATTCCAAAACAGATACAGACGCGACATTTATGCGAATGAAAGATGACTACATGAGAAATGGTCAACTTAAGGCTGCCTATAATCTTCAAATTGCGACGGAAAATCAATATGTTTTGGACTATGAAGTCTATCCCAATCCGACTGATACCAGAACTTTACCTGACTTTTTAGCGCATTATCAAAATAAATACCAACAACTTCCAGAGTATATCGTAGCAGATGTAACGCGTCACGAAGAACGAGAAAAATGTTTCATCAAGAATGAGAATTTTTATTTCACAAACTCTGATTTTTACGCCATATAAAATAACTTTTAAATACAAAAAAGAGCCCTTTGAAATGTCTAAAAAACATCTCAAAAGGCTCTTTTCATTTATTCAAATTTAAAAAGTAATGAAATCGTCTGCTTCTGCTTTACCAGTGGCACGACCTGCTGCTACATACCGCTTAGCACCAGATGTTGACACATAAGTAAACCAACAATAGCCGTCTTTATCCCCGACATAAGCTAGATTATAGATTTTCTCACCTTTAGAGTATGTCGCCATAACTTTACCGCTTGTAGTTGGCGCATCTCGCACATTTAACGTGCCTGCTTGCACAGTTCCTGTCGACCCTGTAGATGGACTTGGGGCAACGGCTGCTTTATCAGCTGTAATGCACTTCAAATATGCGACTTTTCGATTATTAAAAGCGCCAAATGTCCCAACTGGCACAGCTGATGTCGGGCGCTGCTGAAAGATTGTCTGGTCAACTTCGATCCAAATATGACCGTAAGTCGGGTCAAGCACGCCACCTGTACCAGACACTACTCTAATACGGCTTTGGCTTGTCGGCTCCCACGTCGCAACACCATCTGCCACTAGATTGTTAATCACATCCATCGCATCACCACGTGCCTTATTCCATGATGGCTCTCCGCAGAAATTCATCACGGCTTTTGGCAAATCAACGCACTGCTTACCATAGATACCATCAATATCAACACCACCTGAGGTGTTATTTACCCATAAGAAATTGATTACTTCTTGCACTGTTTTTGTCATTTTGATTCCCCTTCGATAATTTGTGTAAATAGCTGATGCAGTCCTGTACTAGCAAGACCGCTCAATGCACCATATACGACTGTTTCCAATGATAGTCCTGCTGAGATGACACCTAAAGCAGCACCAGTGACAGCTAAGACTGTCGGAATCCACTTATTATCCAGCGGCACGATTTTTTTAAGGCAATAACCAACGATTAAGCAAGCGATAACGACAATCGGTAGATAGAATTCACTTATATTCTCTAACATTTCACTCACCTCCTTTCTCTGATTGAGACATCTGCAGTTGTGCCTGCGCCTCTTGCAATTGTGCTTGTAAAGTGGCTTTCTCCACTTCA
>NZ_BAAGGP010000006.1:0-69268 GCF_054658615.1 Pseudolactococcus yaeyamensis | reverse complement strand
TTCAAGGAGCTATCAAATACGCTCAAAAACACGGGTTCAATGTCGCTTAATTTTTTAGTAAGTCAAATAATACTTTTTGTGCGCCCTTTTTCTTGGGGCGCTTCTATTTTGAGTTTTTTTCAAACTTTCTCTAGCCAAACTCAAGCCTATGCCAACACCTTGAATGTGTTTGACTTGCTGACTTCGATAAAATCTTTGGAAAATGTGTGCCATATCCATTTCATCAATCCCAATCCCAGTATCTGAAACAATAATACAAACAAATAACTCTTGTACCTCTACTTCTACTTGAACACTTCCTTCAACAGTATATTTCAAGCTATTTTCAATGATATTTGACAAAGCTTCTTGCATCCATTTCAAATCTGCAAAAATGGAGATAGAGCTATTTTTTAACTGGTCATAGATTAAATTTAAATTTTTATGCTCAAAAGCAGCGCTATATTGTTCTAAACAAGGGACAATTATATCATTAATCCTATAAACTTCTTTTCTACATTGTATGATGCCATTTTCTAGTCTTGAAAGATGTAGTAAATTTTGCATCAGCCATTGTAACTTTTCAGCTTGATTCTTAATCGTTTGAACATACTTTTTCTCTTTTGATTCTTTTTCTAATAACAACTCACTATATAAAAGAATGTTCGTAATCGGCGTTTTAGTTTGATGTGAAATATCAGAAATTAATTTGTTAATCTGTTTTTTTGATTGCTCATTCTCAACACGCTTTAAAGCTTCTATTTTTGTATACTTAATCAATTTATTTTTTAGTGAAGAAAACTCTGTTTCTGTTTCTACTTCTAATCGGCTAAGATTTGGCGTTGATAGTAAGTCATGTAAATCCTCTAACAAATTGTAGACACTTCTTGAGAAAAAATAATATGATACTAGCTGAATAATTGCTAAGCAAAATAATTCTAAAAGTATAATAGATTTTTTGCTCTCAAGGTAGATGCCTATGCCAAGTACTAAAACCATACCAACATTCAGTGAAATGAGAATCTTTTTTCTCATACTCATTCAAGATTCTCCCATTTATAGCCAATACCATAAATACTCTTAATATTTTTTGAATCTGAATCCATTTCCAATTTTTTTCGAAGTCGTTTAATAACAACTGCCAAAGCGTTCTCTTCAATATACTCCCCATCTATTCCCCAGACAAATTCAATTATTTTTTCTTTTCGCATGATTTGCCTTTTATTAGTCACTAATACTTTTAATAATTTTTGCTCTGCATTACTTAAAAAAACTGCATCTCCTTTGCAGGTATATGTCATCGTATCAAAATCAAAAGAATAATTTTGATCACGATAGTTTTCACCAGTAACAGGTGTTTGGTATCTTTTAATCACCGTCTCCACTCTTGCTCTAAGCACCATTAAACTAAAAGGTTTGATAATGTAATCGTCTCCGCCTAATTCTAAGCCACGAATAACATCTATATCAGTATCATTTGCACTAATAAAAATAACTGGACGATTATTTGAATGAAGTTTGACCATTTTACAAAAGTCAATCCCATTGCCATCTGGTAAATTGATATCAAGGAGGATTAAGTCGAAGGATTGATTCAGTTGCTTTTTTGCCTCTGCCAGAGAATAGGCTTGAAGAATCTCTGTTGTATCATTTTCTAAGACAAACTTGATGCCCTCATTTAAGTCTAAATCGTCTTCCACTACAAGAATTTTTCTAACCAACAAATTATCACCTCTTTTTTAAGAATTCCAAACTCGTTTCATTAATACTGGTTTAATTCGACGACAATTATCATCCAAAGCTTCTTGTGTCTTAAAATCATCTATCAAAGCTAGACATGTCTAACAAAAAAGTCTAACTTCACACTCAGACGAATTCACTATCCCCATTTTCGGTTAAAACTGTCAATTTGTCAACTTGTCAACTTCAAAAATATTTCCCATTTTAAGCTTACTACGATGAAGGACTATAAGTTTCAAATTCCGTCTTATCTGTAAACAATTGCTTATTTTCTTCCCCTCTTCCAGTTGGTGAAAATAATCGACAAACAGGATTCGTTCTTAATGCTTCATTTAACTTGTAAAAAGGTTCTAACAGATATTCGGTTTTATCTGAAAAAATCATAGATAGGTTAATAACAGCTGCATTATGTCTTTTTAATATTTCGATACTTCTAATTACTTTTTGAAAAACCCCTGCTCCTCTTACTATTGAACTTGTTTTTTCATCTATTCCATCTATACTTATCTCGAATTGATCTACCATTTTTACGAGCGGATCAACATTTTGGGGATTTATAAAAGTACCATTCGTAGATAAAATAATTGTTCCGCTATATCTACTTCTCGAATAAGAAAGAATCAAGAAAAAATCTTTTCTAAGCATTGGCTCTCCACCACTAAGCATAACTCTCTTAGGTTGCCATTCAATTATCTTATTTAACATTTTTTCATTTTCTCTAAAGACAGGTCAGACTCTTCATTCATGTTATTTGATGCATTTATACAACAATGAGCACAATGTAAATTACATCAATGAGTTGTTTCTATTGATACCGTCTCATTTATGACCCCATACTTTTCACCTGAATGAGTAATTAAATTCATTTTTTCAAGTTCTTTAATTGTATTTTTTATAAATTGAAAATCCTCTACAGTTTGAAAAAACTTGCTTCTATAATCATCTACTAAATCTGCTTCAATTGACTGATTTAGAATATCAAACGTTTCTTTAGAAATTCTTATCCACTGATCACTTATAGTGTTAGCTAATAGTACATATCCGTTGGCTTTACTAGATACAATTTCAACATGTTCGCCTATTTCTTTTTTCAAACTTAAAATTCCTCCATTTAACATAAGAGTATCAAAAAAGGTTGGCACAATTCTTTCGGAATACTGTCAAAATTGACACTATTTGAGTATTTTATATTTAGAGATTCATTCTCTGTTCGCCAATCAAATATACACATTTCTTTCAACTCCATCCAACATTTAGCTTTTGTGTGCTTTCGCAGTAGAAGTACACTCTCTTCTTTGATATTTTTAACGTTTGATAAAAACAAAAAAAGTGGCTATTGAGTGCAAACATTTTGCAACCAACAACCACTTTTTTAAACAGTTTTTCTATTTCTATGCTTTTCTAAATCCCTTTACATCAACGTTTCGTTGCGATACAGTCATTAGAAGTAATGCCACCTCAAAAAGATGAAAAACTCTCAAACCGTAACGTGGCGACACGTGATTTTTTTCAAAATCATTGTTAGATAAAGTAGTATTAATAGCATGATTTCGCAGTACTCTCACCATCTACTGCTCGCTAGTCGATACCCGTTCGGGCATCTCAAATCATTCGATATTAACGTGTCTTTACTGTCTTATTACAAAACTTTATTGATTTTTTGTCAAAAACAAATCTCGTGCTTAAAACATATCAATAATCAATTTGATATTCAAAATCGTCAAGGTAATCGCCGCAAGCCAGCCCAAGGCTGCAATAAGCTTATTGTTTTTAAAGCGTTTGCCCATGATTTTTTCACTAGAGGTATAGTAAACCAGCGGAATCATGGAGACAGGTAAGGCAATAGATAAGAAAACCTGTGACTGAATCATCAAGGTATCCAAGCCACCCTCACGACCGTGATAATAAATCGCCGCAATCAAGACTGGAATGACTGACAAACCACGGGTAATCAACCGACGCGCCCAAGTTGGCAATTTTAAGTTAATGAACCCTTCCATGACGATTTGACCTGACAAAGTGCCGGTAATCGTTGAGTTCTGACCTGATGCTAAGAGGGCAACCGCAAATAAAGTTGACAGGACGGGACTTGCCACTGCGCCTGCTAAATGATTATCCTGCAAGGCGTTATAAAGTGAGGTAAAGGTTCCCAGACCCTCGCCACGACCGAAGAACATGGCAGCACCTAAGACGAGCAAAAGCGTATTGATGATAAAGGCAACACTTAATTGGATATTAGAATCCCAAGTTGAGAAACGAACGGCACGCGCCACGTCGTCCTCATCTTTACGGTTATATTTGCGGGTTTGAGCAATCGATGAATGCAAATAAAGATTATGTGGCATAACGGTCGCCCCCACAATCCCCAGAGCCATAGTCAACTGACCTTTACTAAAAATTTCCTTTTGCGGTACAAAGCCTTTGACCATATCAGCGATAGCTGGATCAGAAATGGCAACTTCATAGACGAAGACCGCCATGATGACGAAAATCAAGGTAATGACAATGGCTTCAATCTTGCGAAAGCCAAGTTTCATCAAGAAAAGCAAAAGCAGCACGTCAAATACCGTGAGGATAACGCCCCAGATGATGGGGAGGCCAAATAATAAGTTCAGGGCAATCGCGCCACCGATGACTTCGGCGATGTCTGTCGCCATGATGGCAAATTCCGTGATAATCCAAAGGACGAAACCGAGTTTTCTGCTCGTATGTTTGCGCGTGGCTTGCGCCAAATCCAGACCAGTCACAATGCCGAGTTTAGAGGCCATATACTGCAAAAGCATGGCAATCAAACTGGAAACCAAGATGACTGACAGTAGCAAGTAGCCGTACTGCGCCCCACCGCCAATCGAGGTAATCCAGTTCCCCGGATCCATGTAACCAACAGCCACTAAGGCACCCGGCCCTGAAAAGGCTAAAATATTTTTCAAAAAACTATTATTTTTAGGGATTTCAACTGTCCCATTAATCTCTGCCAAGCTCGGCCCATTGGCATACTCGACGAATTTCTTGTGTTCTGTCATGATAACTCCTATTAATTAATGGCTATAATATTTTAACTGCCAGTCTTTTTTCTGAAAATGGGGGATGACAACTCTCGCGTCGTCATCTGTTTGGATAATGACTGACCCATCAGCCAAAGTACGCAAGAGGGTAATAAATTTTGGGGGTGTCTGATTTAAACTTTTCAAAAAATCCGTGACTTCTTGCGTGAGTGACACGACTTCATAGCGGTAACCGACTTTGGCTTGCCTTAAGTCAGGTGTCATCATCTCACCCTCCCAGAAGCGCTCGGCTGGAATTTCTGAGCCATGCGGATCAGTTTTGGGAAATTGCATGAGGGCATATAAGCACTCGACTAACCTTTTCGAAGAAGAATGCTCCAAGTTTTCCGCTTCTTCATGCACCTCATCAATCTGATAACCAGCTTGCTCGACTAAAAAAGTCTCCCAAACACGGTGCGACTTGATGATAAATCTGGCCTCACGGTATCCCTCTGGTTTGAGGCGTACCCCGTAATATTTTTTATGCTCGACTAATTCTTTCTTAGCTAGCCGCTTAATCATCTCTGTCGCACTCGGTGCTGACACCTTGAGATAGTTGGCAACATCTGTAATCCCAACCATATTATCAGTTTTTTCTTCCAGTTGATAAATAGCTTTCAGATAATCTTGTTCTGTTTTTGAGAATTCGGCCATGTTGTACTTCCTCATACTTTATAGTTGATAGTTTAGCATGCCCTAAACTATTTGTCAAGAACTTTAAAGTTTATTTTGACAGAACATTTTCACTTAACCTAATAAAATCTACTAAACTACTAGATAGTTCTCTGTATTTAAAATATAGTAGATAAGATATTCACCGTCAATATTTTAGCACTGCCTAATCTTTATCCGAAGAGATGTTTTTTAGACAGAATTAAAAAAAGCTAACTACAATCGTAATCAGCTTTCTATCTTTTAAATCAATATTAATCCAGCTTAAGCACCAAATACTTTGAAACGTTCTTCATCAGCCATAAATTCTTTAGGACCAATTTCTGATCCAGGAGAGCCAACAACAAGTTGACCACGGAGGTTCCATGATGCTGGAATACCATAAGTTTTAGCAACAGTGGCATTAATCACTGGATTATAATGTTGCAAGTTAGCACCAAGACCAAGCTCGCTCAAAGCAACCCAAGCATTAACTGACGCAATCCCTGTTGATTGTTCAGACCAAACTGGGAAGTTATCGGCATAAAGTGGAAATTGTTCTTGCAAGTTTTTCACCACATCAGTATCTTCAAAGAAGAGAGCTGTTAAACCAGCAGCAGCAAAGCTATCCAATTTAGCTTTAGTACCTTCCCAAGCAGATTCTGGTACACCTTGACGATCCATTTCAGCTTTAAGGTCAGTGGCAACAATTTCTTGCCAAAGTTTATTATGCTCAGCACCTGCTAAAATCAGAACACGTGATGTTTGACTGTTAAAAGCTGATGGTGACAATTTAACCGCTTCTTTAATTGTTGCTGTTGCTTTTTCAACATCGACAGCTTTACCTAAAGCGTAGATAGAACGACGATTTGCTAATGATTCCAAGAATGACATAATTCTTCTCCTAATTTTGAACTTCAAGCTAACTTCCTAGGAAGTTCACGACGATGTCGCACCGCTTTCAGTATCATCCGTTAAAATATATCTAATTTTTTAGGAGACGTCTTCTATGTGGGTTCGCGATTCATTTACCATCTCAAACACCTTAATACCCTCGTCTCATGTTTACAAATGTAATTTTAACACAATGATTTACGTTTGTAAACAATTTACACTCGTTAAATTTTTTCGATTGCCAATACTGTTCTGATTTACAAAAATATCAAAAAGAACTAGCTACCTAATCCTTTAAATTGACAAATTTTATGAGGTATCGCCCCAGAAGTCTTAGCATACGACAGACGATTTTCAAAAGTCTCTACTGGCTGCCACCCTTCTAGAAGCGCCAAACCATGATATTGTTGCAATTCTTCTGCACATTCCATACACCAACGCGTCTCAGACTTTACCCAAAAAGCGACTAAAAAATCTTCACGACTTTTAAACTCCGGAAAATCCTGCGCTAATCGTTGCCACTCCTGCTTATAGACCTTCAAAGCCTCGTAAAAATTATCAAACTCATATTTAGCGACAATATCATCTCGCCAATTATCAAAAAACCACCATGGTTCATTATCGCCATACATTTTAACTACTCTGTACATTTCCAACCTCTTATTATAGTCTCTATTTTACAGAAAAGATTGGACATTTTCACTAAATTTGCTTAGAAATTTTCTCTATACAATAATTCGCTAAAAAAGCGACCCGTTCATGCTGCTGGGTCAAATGGTTAAAGCCAAAGATTGCCTCGAAACCTGTCGAGATACGGTAGGTAACGACATCCGTGTTTTTGGCGGTCGTTTTACTATGCGCATTGCGACCACGCTTGAAATAGACAAGCTCTTCTTCTGTCAATATCGCATCCTTTTCCATTTCAGAAATGAGAAAAGCTTGTGCTTTGGCACTCACAAATTTTACCGCATTTTTTTGTAAGTCACCGGGTTTCGTAATGCCTTGTGTTAGCAAATAGTCTCGGACAAAAACTTCATAGACGGCGTCCCCAGCATAAGCTAGGGCGATACCATTTAATAAATCAGCTCGAAATTCAGTCACGTGTCCACCTCACACCATCTGGTGTATCTAATAATGCAATCCCTTGCGCTTTTAAGTCATCTCTAATTTTATCTGACAAGGCAAAATCACGATTTTCTCTCGCAATTTGCCGCTCAGCAATCAACTGCTCAATCTCAGTATCCAAGATTTCAGCTGGCGCAAATGCAAGCCCGATAATCGTCAAAATTTCATCAAATAAAGTCTGCGCATCAACAGAAAAATTGCCCTGATTGATATATTTAATCAGCTCATAAAAAACGGTTAGACCATTTGAGATATTGAAGTCATTATCCATCTCTTTGATGAAGTCCTGACGAAAACCATCAATTTCCTGATCTGGTATTTGTACGGCGACAGGATTTTTCTCAATTTCAAATGTCAATTTATCATAGGCATTTTTGATTTTCTTGAGATTATTTTCAGCGTCTTTAACCGTGTCATCACTAAATGCGAGCGGCTTACGATAGTGTTGTGACACCAAGAAAAAGCGTAGAATTTGCCCATCAACAGCCTGTAACATCTCATGGACAGTTTTAAAATTCCCCAGAGATTTAGACATTTTTTCACCGTCTGCTGCGGTGACAAACCCATTGTGGAGCCAATATTTAGCAAAAGTGTGCCCTGTTTTCGCTTCAGACTGGGCGATTTCATTGGTGTGATGCGGAAATTCTAAGTCCGCACCTCCGCCGTGAATATCAATCGTATCGCCTAAAATGATCGTTGCCATAACCGAACATTCAATATGCCATCCTGGTCGCCCAGCACCCCACGGACTTTCCCATGCTGGCTCATCTGCCTTGCTTGATTTCCAGAGGGCAAAGTCAAGCGGGTCTTCCTTGTTAAGCTCAACCGTATCTGTCCGACCAGAGGCACCTGCTTCTAGTTCGTCCAAATTTTTATTGGCCAAACGCCCATAATCTGCAAATTTTTTCACGCGGAAAAAGACATCGCCATCTGAGACATAGGCAAAGTCTTTTGCAACCAAAACTTCAATAAACCCAATGATTTCAGGCATAAAGTCAAGTACTCGTGGATTGCGTGTTGCTGATTTGACCCCAAGCGCTTGCGTATCTGCAAAAAAAGCCTGAATATAGGTTTCAACCAAGGTCTCGATTGACACGTTAGCGCTCTTAGCAGCTTGAATGATTTTATCATCGACATCTGTAAAATTCGAGACAAAAGTGACCGTATAACCCCGATACTCGAGATACTTACGGATTGTGTCAAAAGCCACAACCGACCGCGCATTGCCGATATGAATGTAATTGTAGACGGTCGGACCACAGACATACATTTTGACCTCGCCCGAAACTAGTGGGACAAAATCCTCCTTTTCACGGGTTAAGGTGTTATATAGTTTAATCATTTATTTCTCCTTCTGCGATTTCACGTTGCGAAATCTTGACCTACGCGTCCGCTCAAAGTCTTGATTGTCAATGCTAAATACCACCCATATGATCATAGAAACTCACATGACGCTCACGTTCAAGTTTAGTCCGTTCACGCTCTGGTGTCGCCTGACCATGCACTCGGACAATCTTAGCGGGTACACCGACAACCGTCACGGCTTCAGGGACATCTTTTGTCACAACCGCACTGGCGCCAACTCTGGCGTTCTCGCCGATTTCAATCGGCCCTAATAGTTGGGCATGAGCTGAAATTAAAGCCCCACGCCTAACACTTGGATGCCGTTTGCCTGTATCTTTCCCTGTACCGCCTAGCGTCACACCATGGTATAATTTAACACCTGTCTCGACACTAGCTGTTTCGCCAATCACAAGACCTGACCCATGGTCGATAAAGACCCCATTTTCAATCACAGCACCTGGGTGTATTTCAATTTGTGTCAAAAAACGCCAAAATTGCGAGTGCATTCGGCCTAGTAATTTAAAATGATGACACCACAAAAAATGCGAAATTTTATGTGCCGCAAGCGCCTTAATCCCCGGAGACGTCAGCAATATCTCAAAATTATAGCGCGCTGCTGGGTCATTTTCTTTCACAGCCTCAAACGCCTCTTGCCAAAAACCCATCGTTTTTCAACCTCCTGTGCCCTTATGACCCAAAAACAGGCAAATCCTAAGCATCCTTAACGGTATTACCCAGCGCTTCCCAGAGCATAACAGACTTCTCATAATCTACGGCATCAAACGGATCAACTGCAACGCCTAAAACGTCTTCTAGCTCATTGATACCCGTACTTGGCTGTTGCAAGTCATTTAACTGCCAAACTAAGACCAGTCCACCATGCGCCTGAAATGGGACACCAAAATCAGCATGGTTATACCATTTGGCAAAACTTAAAATGTTGCTAAAAACAGGGACAAAACTTTCGCCATTAGGTTTAGAAAGTGTCGCAAAAATGCGTGCTGTTTCCCCTTCTGCCGTTGTTCTCACAAAAGCCGGCATCAAATAATACCGCTCTGTTTGTGCTTTGCCTTGACTAGCAGACCCCATCAGTTTATTTAAGGCATCTGTATAGTAATTAAGAAAGGCAAGCAAATCATCACGTGCCAACATAATCGCATGAGGTGAATCTTGTCCAGCAGGCTGTAAATTAAAAGCAATCGCATCAAACCCTTGCGCCAATAACTGGTCAACAACTGTCATAAAGGATTGATTGACAAAAGTCAAAGGATCTGTCACACGTTGCTGAAAACTGGCTAGAGCATCCACTGATGAAAAAACTGGGATAACTTTTTTATCTTCGATTGGTAGGACGAATGGTTCTGCAATTCCGACAACGGGATAAGCATGGAGGGCGTGAACAAAACCAATATCTGCAACAAAATTGCCTGAATGGGCAATAAAATCACGGAGGCGTTCATCAAGTTCTGGGCTAAATTGGTAGTCAGTCATTTTCTTCTCATTTCTGATACTTATCAATCACGACAATCAGGTATGGCATATGTTAATCACAGAACACCTGACCAGTCGTCATTTGATAGGATTAGTCCTATTCTACCATAAAAATGCCTTATTTTTCACATCAAGTCAACAAATTAGCATCTAACAAAAAAACGCCGACTTGGCGTCTTCTATTGAGCATTTCAATTACCCAATCATTAGTTAGCTGCTTTGACTTCTGTTTGACCAGTCACATCGTATTTAGCAGTTGCATCTAATTTGTTATAGGCATCCAGTTGCTCTTGTGTCGCAAAGTAGAGATTACCATCAATTTTCGCAGTCACTTGTTTACCGTCTATATCTTTACCATTTTGCGCAGCAAAGCCAGTCGCTGATTTTGCCACATAGACATCACCTTTGATAACGCCATTTGAAATCACTGTAAATGGTGAATTAACGATAACTTTCTCAACCGTTAATGTGAATGTTTTTGTCACTTGATGTTTATCATCTTGCATATAAAGACCAACTTTACGTGCAATTTCTCCTTTAGAGCCAAGGAATACGCCATCAATTGTCAATGTTTTATCAGCGGCCTCAATATCAGCAGTTGTTGCACCAAGCCATGCACCATCTTTACCCATTGTGTCTGCTAAATCGTCAAATTTTTCAGTGCCTTTTGTTGCGCCTGTTTTCACATCTGAAACTTTGTCATAGCTGATTGCACCACCTTTGGCAGCGACAGAAATCGCACCTGATTTCACAACTGGCACATCAGAAACTTCAACTTTTACCTCACCTGTTACAGTGCCTTTTTCAATAGCATCAAGTCCTTCATAGGCCTTTTTCAAATCATCAGAAGCAAAAATCAAGTTTCCGTCAATTTTACCAGTACCTTCAAACTTGAACCCTGAAGCGTTGACATAAACATCACCTTTAACTGTCCCTTGTGCAATGGCAAAACCTGATGATTTCACGACTAATTTTTTAACTGTCAAGGTATAAGTTGTTTCAGGTTTGTTATCCGCACCTGATTTGTAAAGCGCAAGTTCACGATTGACTTGACCGTCTCCTGCAAATAGACCTTCTACTGTCAATACTTTGTCAGAAGCATCGATATCTTTTGTTACGGCATTTAACCACGCGCCGTTAGCTGCAAAACCTTTTGTCAGGGTATCAAAGCTGTCTGTTCCTTTCGTTGCACCTGTGTATGCTTCAGCCGTTTTAGCTGAGTCAGTTGTTTTATCATCAGCTTTTTTGTCGCTTGAACCACCACAAGCAGTCAAGACTGTCACTGATAAGGCAGAAACTGCCAAAAGTGAGATTAATTTTGATTTTTTCATGGGATAGGCCTCCTTTTTTAGTTCACCGCTCAATATTGGCGGTGATACTCGTCCTAAATTTAATTTGGTATAGACAAACTTTCAGAAAAAACTCATATTTTTCTGAAATCATTTACATTTGTTATTTTAGCACTTCTCAATTTTAAAGTCAAATCGTATCCCAAACTCGTTTGTCTCCCCGTCATACCTGATAATTCAAACCTTCTATCCTCTGATATCTCTTTCTATCTGACAACTCCCTTACCATTTTATCAAATACAAATTGGTATTTTATAGACTGTCATTTGTTTAAACTTCTCTCAATGAGGTAAGGCTACTCTTTTTGTCTTTTTTTTGGTAAAATAGAGTCAGTAAATTTATTTGTAGAAATGGACGAAAATGACTTACAAAGACAAGCACATCAAACTCTTCTCACTTAACTCTAATTTAGAGTTGGCGCAAAAAATTTCTGAATGTTCTGGTATCCCCCTTGGCAAAATCGAATCTAAACAGTTTTCTGATGGCGAAATTCAAATCAATATCGAAGAAAGTGTCCGTGGTTACGACATCTTTATCGTGCAATCAACGTCTTACCCTGTCAACACACATTTATGGGAATTACTCATCATGATTGATGCTTGTAAACGTGCTAGTGCCAACACGGTCAATGTCGTCATGCCTTACTATGGCTATGCACGTCAAGATAGAACAGCATCTCCGCGCGAACCGATCACGGCTAAACTCGTTGCTAATATGCTAACAACTGCGGGCGCTGACCGCATTTTAACGCTTGATTTGCACGCCGTTCAAGTCCAAGGTTTCTTTGATATCCCTGCTGATAACCTCTATACTGTGCCTTTGTTTGCTGAATATTATCAGTCACAAGGTTTGATTGGTGACGATGTTGTCGTCGTTGCCCCTAAAAACTCTGGGATTAAACGTGCGCGTTCACTAGCAGACTATCTGGAAAGCCCACTTGCAATCGTCGATTATGCTGATGATGATCAAAAACGTGAAAATGGCTATATTATCGGTGATGTCAAAAACAAAAACGTCATTTTGATTGATGATATTTTGAACACAGGTAAAACCTTCTCAAGCGCAGCAGTCATTGCGAAAGATGCTGGGGCTATGGATGTCTACGCCGTTGCTTCTCACGGCTTATTCACACCGGGTGCTGCCAACCGTTTAAACGCTGCGCCAATTTCAGAAGTTCTTGTTACAGACTCTGTCAAAACTGAAACGCCTAAACCTGATGCGATTAAATACCTTAGTGCGGCGCCTTTACTCGCTCACGCCATTATCCGCATCCACGAAAATAAACCTGTCAGCCCCCTCTTTCAATTCAATAAAGCAGTGGATTAACTGACATAGAAATGACAGTCAAAGTTCACAGGTTCCTCCCTAAACTCTGATGCAATAGGTAATCTCATGATCTATCTTGATAATGCTGCCACCACACCGGTGCTCCCTGAGGTGGCACAAGCCATGCTAGACGCACTCAACACAAGCTTTGGTAATCCCTCTAGTATTCATAGCTACGGTCGTTTTGCCGGTAAAATGATTCGCGAAGCCCGTAAAACAATCGCAACCATCCTAGATGTGCCCACTAGAAACCTCATCTTTACCTCTGGTGGTTCTGAAGCCAACAACCAAGCTCTCATCGGCTATGCGCTTGCCAACCGAGATAAGGGCAACCATATCGTCACGACAGCTATTGAGCATCATGCCGTCTTACATACCTTGCAATATTTACAGGAACGCCATGGATTTGAGATCACTTTCGTTAAACCAAATCCTGACGGTCGCTATACGGCAGATTTAATCAGATCTGCCCTTCGAGATGACACGATCATGGTCTCCACCATGTATGCCAATAACGAAACCGGCCAAGTCCTACCAGTCGCTGAAATTGCTGACCGACTCAAAACGCATCAAGCTGTCTACCATGTTGATGCCGTCCAAGTCATGGGTAAGCTTCCTGTTCATCCGATAGCACTGGGGATTGATTTCCTATCTGCTTCCGCCCATAAATTTCATGGACCAAAAGGCGTTGGTTTCCTCTACCATGGTAACTTGAAATTTGATAATCTCATTCATGGTGGTGAGCAGGAAAACGGTCGACGTGCGGGTACTGAAAGTATACATAATATCGTCGGTATGGCGAAAGCACTCGAGATAGCAGCTGAACAGCTTGAAAGTAATGATGACAAAGTCTCAGCACTTAAGTCACAGTTGCTATCAGAGCTAGACGGTCTTGACTACTACGTTAATGCCTTTGGCAAGACCATGCCGCATGTCCTTAATCTCGGTTTCCCTAATTTTAACCAAGACCTCTTACTGATGAAATTAGACTTGCAAGGCGTTGCCATCTCAACTGGTTCAGCTTGTACCGCTGGGGCAATTGAATCATCACATGTCCTCGAAGCTGTCTTTGGCAAGACATCAAGCAAACTTAAAGAATCCGTCAGAGTTTCTTTGTCCGACCTAACCACCTCTGAAGAAATCACTGAATTTGTCCGTATTTTAAAATCAATCCTCACGCAAAAATAATTGTAAATTATAGAAAGGAGATTTGATAGTTTTAGCCAATCAGCTAAAGCTTTCAAAATTCTAACCATGGCATTTGTCACTGAAAAACACTTAGATGATAGTCAAGTTACTTATAAACTCTCACCCAGCATCAAAAAATACACCCTCATGGATACAACTTTTATCAAAAATAGACTGGGTAACTATGAGCTCACACGTATTTTAGAAAATGTGCCTAACTCTGGTGATGGCCCTTTGCTTAAAATCATCGTCAACTCTGATTTGTCAGGCTTCAAACTTTCAATCACGGATAAATCAGGTCTGAAAAACATGAATATCTTCAAATCTGAAGACAATAAAATGATCCAAGAAAAATTCTATTTCCAAATGAATGCACTCGTTGACCGTGGTGTGTTTATAAAAGACTAGATTCTAGGAGATTATTTTATGAAAAAACAAAGCGTTGCCGTCAATCTTTTAAAATTATTAGGCATTATGATTCTCAGCTGGCTTTTTTGGATTATCGTATTTTCCATTTTTACAGCAAATGATTCCGGTGATATACCTGATATCTATGCTAAACTAAGCCTGATAATCGGTACACTTATGTCTTTAGGTGTTTATTTGGGGCTTTCTTTTAACCAAATAAAATCACGTAAACAGCGAATCCAAGCAAGTAAGAGTAATATCGGGATTGCTAACAAACGCCAACTTTCCCTGTTAGACAAGGCTAGTCGAGTCGTTGATAAATACATGACACATGAAAAAGAAGTGTTTAGCGCTGCTAGTCCTAGCAAGTCAGCAACCAAAAAATCCTTTCTTGTGAAAAATTCAGAGCAATTTTCTAATTTACTCTTGGCCTATCCAGATTTAAAAGCAAATGAAAACATTTTAGTCCTTTTAGAACAAATTAGAGAAACCGAAAATACGATTGCTAATTTTAAAATCAATTATAACTCAGAAGTCGAGATTTATAATAGCCTCATCACTAGTTTCCCTGCTAATCTGTTCCGTAAAAAATTAAACTTAAACGACGAGACTTACTATCAAGATGCTTCAGATGCAGAAATTTCTGATGAAGCATTAGGGATATAAATCGCTCCTCAACTTCATATTATCAAAAAATCCTTTATTAATGTATAGGATTTTTATTTGTATAAAAAATAGGAAAGAAAAAACACCCAGATTGCTCTGAAGTGCTTTTCTATTTATTGTCCGACCAATAAATAGATTTGGAAGTCTAAATGAATTAAGCTTCGATTTCTGCAACGATACCTGAACCAACAGTACGGCCACCTTCACGAATAGAGAAAGTAGTCCCTTGTTCAACCGCGATTGGGTGGATCAATTCAACGTCGATAGAAACGTTATCACCAGGCATTACCATTTCAGTACCAGCTGGGAGTTTGATTGAACCAGTTACGTCAGTTGTACGGAAGTAGAACTGTGGACGGTAGTTGTCGAAGAATGGCGTATGACGACCACCTTCGTCTTTAGACAAGATATAAACTTCGCCTTTGAATTTTTTGTGAGGTGTGATTGAACCTGGTTTAGCAATAACTTGACCACGTTCGATTTCGTCACGTTGCACACCACGAAGAAGAACACCAACGTTATCACCAGCAAGACCTTCGTCAAGTTGTTTACGGAACATTTCAACACCAGTTACGATAGCGTTAGAAATTTCTTCTTTGATACCAACGATAGAGATTTCATCATTGACGTGAACTGTACCACGGTCGATACGACCTGAAGCAACAGTACCACGACCAGTGATTGAGAAGACATCTTCGACTGGCAAAAGCAAAGGTTTGTCAGTGTCACGTTCTGGCGTTGGGATATATGAATCAACTGTATCCATCAATTCCATGATGATATCTTCGTATTCAGCATCGCCTTCAAGGGCTTTAAGTGCTGAACCAACGATAACTGGTGTGTCATCGCCTGGGAAGTCGTATTCTGACAAGAGGTCACGAACTTCCATTTCAACGAGTTCGATCAATTCTTCATCATCAACAAGGTCTTTTTTGTTAAGGAAGACGATCAATTTACCAACACCAACCTGACGTGAAAGCAAGATGTGCTCCCGAGTTTGTGGCATAGGACCGTCAGTTGCAGCTACTACCAAGATAGCGCCATCCATTTGAGCAGCACCAGTGATCATGTTTTTAACGTAGTCCGCGTGACCTGGAGCATCGATATGGGCATAGTGACGTGCTGCAGTTTCGTACTCAACGTGAGCAGTATTGATTGTAATACCACGTTCGCGTTCTTCTGGCGCTGCATCGATTGAAGCGTAGTCTTTAGGTGTATTTACTGATGAAGGCAGACGACGTGACAAGACAGTCGTGATTGCAGCAGTAAGTGTAGTTTTACCATGGTCAACGTGTCCGATAGTACCGATATTAACGTGTGGTTTCGAACGATCGTATTTTTCTTTAGCCATTTTTAAAAATGTCTCCTTTAGAATAAAAAATATATTTTTTTAGACAGACTGCGCAATACGACAATCTATCATTACTATCTAATTATAAAGCTTTTTTGAAAAAAAGCAAGTATTTCACTGTAAAAAAGATGTTTTTTGTTTACGAACAGATATTTTCATGAAAAATGGTGTAAAATGGAAGTATCACTTCTTAATAGAAAAGAGAAAAAACAAAATGGCCTTAACTTTTAAAAAACGCGATGACTTAGATAAAGTACTAGACGAGCTGGCAGCACTGCCACCGCAAGTCGAATTCACTGATCCAGATAAAATCGAGAAAACATCCGATAAAAAAATCAAGTCGCCAGAAGATTTTTTGAGAAAATTTGAAGCTTCACAAGCTAAAAAAGACAAGTCGTCCCATGATTAGTCATCTACCAGATGCTCTGTCACAGCTCGCAGCAATCTTTCTATCAATCATTATCGAAGCCCTGCCCTTCGTCCTCTTTGGCTGTCTCATCTCTGGTATCATCGAAACCTACCTGTCTCCTGAACTGGTCAACAAATTTCTACCTAAAAACCGTTTTTTGCGTGTCATTATAGGCATTGTAGCTGGTTTCTTTTTTCCCTCCTGCGAGTGTGGCATCGTACCAATCGTCAACCGTTTCCTAGAAAAGAAAGTCCCAGCTTATACGGGGATTCCTTTTCTTATCGCAGCACCGATGATTAACCCCGTCGTTTTACTGGCGACCTTTATCGCCTTCGGTAATTCGTTTAAGTTTGCCCTTTTGCGCCTTGGCGGCGCTATGGTGATGGCTTTAGTCGTCGGTCTCCTACTTGCTTATAGATTAGATGACCCTATCCTACTTGACAAAATAGGAAGAGATGAACACGGTCACCCCGTGACAAAGCTATCTCGGGGACAAAAGTTCTGGTCTGCACTCTCTCACGCCGTGGATGAATTCTTCGATACTGGCCGTTACCTCATTTTCGGGAGTTTAGTCGCCTCATCTATCCAAGTTTTCGTGCCAACGAAACTGCTGACGACTGTTACCCATTCACCATTTTTGGGGATTATCGTGATGATGGTTTTCGCATTCTTACTCTCGCTGTGTAGCGAGGCGGATGCCTTTATCGGAGCTAGCTTGCTCAGTCTTTTTGGACCAGCACCAATTTTGGCTTTCCTTTTATACGGTCCTGTTATTGATATGAAGAATTTGCTGATGATGAGTGCTTATTTTAAACCGAAATTTATCGTGCAATATGTCGTCATCATTTCTGTTCTAGTTCTATCCATTAGTCTGGGGGTGAGTTTCCTATGATTCGATTTCTTATCTTATCGGGGTATTTTGAGCTGATGATGTATTTGCAGCTGACGGGTAAGCTCAATCAATATATCAATACCCACTATAGCTATTTGGCTGTACTATCTGCCATTCTTTCACTAGGTTTTGCCATCGTTCAGTTAGTCAATTGGATTCGACATGCGGAACACAAACATCATTTACAAACTAAATTTTCGAGAGCGTTTGCACTAGTTCTACTTGCCACACCACTTATGGCGATTGTTTTTATTCCGTCTAAATCATTGGATGCGACTATTGTTTCTGCTAAAGGATTTAATTTCCCTCTAGCAGAAGGGTCTGGCGATAACTCTGATGGCACGCAAATCCAATATCTGCAACCTAATACCAGTATTTATTTTACTAAATCAGCTTACGACAAGCTGATGAAAAAGGAATTAGCCAAATACGACAATCTGGCAAAGATTACGGTGACAGATGACAATTACATGGAAATTATGGAGCTGATTTATAATTTTCCTGGTACTTTTGGGGGTAAAACCATCACCTACACTGGTTTTGTGTATCATGACCCGACTGATGCCAACGCTCAGTTCCTCTTTCGATTTGGGATTATTCACTGCATCGCAGATTCTGGTGTATTCGGCCTGAGGACTTTAACGGATGGTATCACTTATCCTGACAATACTTGGGTAAACATCACCGGACAAATTCAGACGGCTTATTACACACCTTTTAAACGTGAATTGCCGATTATCAAACCTGACCACATTGACAAGGTCGAAAAACCGACAAATCCATACGTTTATCGGAACTTCTGAGGTTTTTTCTGATATAATTAGAATAATCGACAAATGAAATTTTGGGAGAACTAACAATATGACTCAAGTAATATTTACAATTTTTGGTGCGAGTGGCGACTTAGCTAAACGAAAACTCTATCCGTCTCTGTTCCGCTTATATAAATCCGGTGTCTTATCGGAGCACTTTGCTGTCATCGGTACAGCACGCCGCGCTTGGACTAAAGCTTATTTTGAAGGTGTGGTTTTGGATGCCATTTCTGATTTGACGACATCTAAAACAGAAGCTGAAAAATTTGCATCTCATTTCTATTACCAAAGCCATGATGTTGAAGATGCTGGGCACTATATCACTTTAAAGAACCTACAAGATGATTTGTGCGCTAAATATGAGACGGGGCATAATAAAGTCTTTTTCCTAGCTATGGCGCCTGAGTTCTTTGGCACGATTGCCAGCCACCTCAAATCTGAAGGGATTGTTGATGACCTTGGATTCGAGCGACTTATCATTGAAAAACCTTTTGGGACGAGCTTGGAAACGGCTAAAAATCTGAATCAAGCTTTATCTGAGACCTTTAACGAAAATCAAATCTTCCGGATTGATCATTACTTAGGTAAGGAAATGATTCAAAATATTTTTGCCGTCCGATTCGCGAATGTGCTATTTGAGCACGTCTGGAATCGTGAGTTCATTGACAATATTCAGATTACCTTCTCGGAATCTATCGGGGTCGAGGATCGGGGCGGCTACTATGATAAGTCTGGTGCCTTGAAAGATATGGTGCAAAACCATATTCTACAAGTTCTTTCTATCTTGGCCATGGACAAACCTGCTTCTTTCTCTAGTGCAGACGTCTTGCCTGAAAAAATCAAAGTACTTGAAAACTTGTGTATTCCCGATGAAGCAACGATTGCTAAAAATTTCATTCGCGGTCAATATCAAGCAGGCCGTATCAATCAACAGGATTATCCGTCCTATGTCGCTGAACCATCTGTAGATCCTACTTCAAAAACTGAGACATTTGCCAGTGGTGTCTTTTTCATCGAGACGGATCGCTTTAAAGATGTGCCTTTCTTCTTTAGAACTGGTAAACGTTTGACAGAAAAAGGCACGCGGGTCAATATCGTCTTTAAAAACGATCCAAACATTTTCAATCAAGATATTGAGCAAAATATTTTGACCATCTACATTCAGCCGACAGAAGGATTCTCACTTCAAGTGAACGGAAAAGAAGTTGGTAAGAGTTTTTCAGTCGAACCAGTTAAATTGGACTTTCGGCATGATGCGGCAGCGCTTGGTAACTCGCCTGAAGCCTATGAGAAACTCATGTACGATGTCTTAAATGGCGATGCGACGAATTTCAGCCATTGGCAAGAAGTAAAAGCCTCTTGGACTTTGATTGATAAAATTGTCAGCACTTGGCAAGCAGATAAATCCCCACTTTATCCCTATCAAGCTGGCTCAATGGGGCCTCAAGAAAGTTTCGACTTGCTTGAAAAATATGGGACGAGCTGGGTTTGGCAACCAGACCACTGGTATCGTGAGCGTGGCTTATTGCAATAAAGAACCTTAAGGTTTGACAAACGCGTATCTTAAATTAGCACAATTTAACTAATTATAAAATAAAAGAACCGTATGACATTTGTTTTTGAAAACGAATATCATGCGGTTCTTCTATTTTTGAGACTTTTATCTCAACCCATCATTTAAGATAAAAAGCTCCCCTACTCCCTCCATAGCAAAGTAAAGAGATTTATTTAGACTGGGATTAGATTCATAAAACAAAGTGTCTTCAAAACTCTTTGTTTGACCTGAAACAAATTTAACTGTCACTACTACTGGCAAAGTTATCTTTCTTACACCTGCTCTAAGGGAAACAGCTATCGGTGTTTCTGCTCTTTTTGTCCAACCTTTAGAACTAAAAGAAAATGTCCCCACGTCCTTAAATGAATTTTTTCTTGACACACATATCTCAGCAATCTTCTCGGTTCTGTCACTCAAGCCAAAATAAGACGGCTGTACACGAACATTGAGAGTAGATGCTCCGATATTAATTGCAGCATCGGTTTTTTTAGGTGATATAAAAACTGTTGACACAAACACTGTTGCGACAAACATTACCATACCTACTTTTTTAAAAACATTGATTTTCATAAAAATTTCCTCCAATTTTATTCTAACACAGAAAAAATAATCCACTTCCACTTTTTACCTAACGTTCAGAATATCCAACCTAACGCTAAGACTATCTCATTTATCTGAGGAGTGAGAGCTAAGTAGCTACTACAACTGTGAGTAGGCAGTTTTATGCTAGGTGTTATCGTCTATAGTCAAGAGATGATTTAAAAGAGGCTAGGACACAAATCGAGAATTAGCATAATTTAGGTAATGATAAAAGAGATAAACCACATGAAATCAACGTTTTAAAAAACGAATTTCAGGCGGTTTATCTCTTTTTAAGACTTTTCTGCCTTATTATATTTTAAATTTAAGTACTTATTAAGGAACTTGCCAGTGGTAATTAGGAGGCAAACTACCACCAGGAGGAACGACTGTGCTATGACCTTTACGCGTTTGCCAAGTATAGCCATCTTCAATCGCCCACTTATTAGCGGCTGTTTGATTAACATTTGCTGTTTCAGTAGCCTGAGCCGCCTCTGCGGCTTTTCTTTCAGCTTCAGCTATTGTAGCTGCGACTTTCGCTTCTTCAGCAGCTTTCTTTTCTGCGGCTGCTTTTGCCTTATCTTCGGCAGGTTTATTATGTTTTTGAGTCGCTGTAATCGTTTTTTTCAAAGCAACGACAGCTGAATTAACAGTTTTTTCTGTTTTTGCAGCTGTCATGTTTGCCAGATCAGAATTGAGGGATTGTTTATCTGTTTCTGAGGTAAACGTACTTTCCAAAAGATCCTGAGCAGTTTTCGTAAGCTCAAGTATCTCTTGAGAATTTCTAACACTATCAGCGCCTGTCAGATCAATTTGGACTTTGACCTGCTCACTTGCTGTTTTTAACGAGTCATTTTGCGCCTCAAAAGTCTCAAAAGTTTTATCAGTAATATTCTTTCGACACACCTTTAATAACTCAGATAATTTTTCTTTGTTTTCTGAAGAGATATCTTTATCCTGAATATACGCTTCTGCTGTTGCTAAACTACTTTCCAGCAAGGTCTGATTAGATTCATTTTTCGCAATCAGTGCCCTAGCTTTATCACTTTCTTTCTTGACACGTTTTGTCTCTGACTTAATCTGCGCTATATCAGAATATTTTTTAAGAGTATCATGTTTTTTCCCAGATTCTTCAACTTGTGCATCAATCGCCTTAGCATAGGTAAGTGGTAAATACTCACTACTTTGAAAATCTGACAAATCATCGATTTGTTGGTGCAGAGCGCTTCTAACTGTCTTGACTTGTTCCTGATGATCTGAAATCGTTGCTGCTGTTCCGATACCACCGCCAACCAAGACAATCGCTGTCGCAATCAGTATCTTAGTTTTATGACTTAACTGACGTAAAAAATTTTCCCGTTCATCCCTATCCAACTTTCTTTTGAACTCCATTTTTAATTATACAAATTTTCAATATTTCAGTCAAGAGAGGCTTAAACGCCGAACCCAAAATCTACGTTTTCACTTATTTCTTCAAATGATAAGAATAACTTGACACCACCACATTATCACGCCAGCTGAGATAGTAACGCATACGGACTGACATTTGATTGTGGAGCACGTTTTGCCAAGAATGTTTGGGCACAAACTGAGGGACGATGACCGTTACCGTATGATTCTTCTTCTCTGCTGATTTTGATACTAAATCAACGTAGCGAACAACCGGTTTCACGATATCGCGATAGCTTGATTCCACTATCGAAAATCGGACATTCGGGTACAAAGCCTTAAACTCAGTCTCAACTTCTTCATCTTTCTGATAAGTTTCTTTAGTTGAGACATGAACCGCTAAGATTTCCGTTCCGATGGATTGAGCATAGCTCATGGCACCGACAGCAACATTAGTCACATTACCGACAAGGACAATGACGACATTACCTGAATAGACATGGTCGACGACCTTATCTTCAAGACGGAGTTGATGCGCGACTTCTGTGTAATGACGTTTTATGGCATAGAAAATTCCAATCAAAATCGGCATGACGATAAAGAAAGGCCAGATATCCGCTAAACGGAAAACCAGTAAAATCAGAACAATAATCGCTGAAATCGCAGCACCGATGATATTCGATAGGGCATGGTGCCAGAACTTACTGCCCAATTCCCGACGCCATTTGACGACCATCCCAGTTTGCGAAAGCGCAAAGGGCACAAAAACGCCAATCGAATACAGCGGAATCAAACGCTCAGTCGATCCGTTAAAAATCATGAGTAACACCACAGCACCTGCAGCAAGACTAATAATACCATTTGAGTAGCCTAGTCTATCGCCTTTTTCCATGTACATGTGAGGCATATATTTATTTTTGGCTAGGTTGTAACTGAGCATCGGGAAGGCCGAAAAACCTGTATTTGCAGCGACTGCTAAAATCATCGCAGTCGAAAACTGAAAAACATAATAGAAAATACGACCGATGCCATTAAAATCAAAAATTGTATGGGCAACTTGCGATAGTACGGTTGAATGCGCATTAGGTACCACACCTAGATAATAGTTTAGGAAGGTAATACCTGTGAAAAATAAACCAAGAATCATCGCCATCAAGACCAAAGTTCCTGCCGCATTACGTGCCTTAGGTTTTTTGAAAAATGGAACGGCATTTGAAATCGCTTCGACACCTGTCAGACTGGCTGAACCGCTAGAGAAGGCTTTGAGTAAGAGAATAAGCGAAATCCCCGGCACAGTTGCTCCGATATGACTGGTCGCATGATAAGTCAAATCACCCGTCACCACTTTGAACAAGCCAACGATTAACAGCAAAACGGTCGCCGCCACAAAAGTATAGACTGGCACTAACAAGAAGCCTGCCGATTCACGAAGACCACGGAGGTTCAACAGCATTAACAAAAAGACTAAGATCATCGAAATCTCTAGGTTATAAGAATGCAGAGTTGGGAGTGCTGAGGTGATCGCATCAGCACCCGCTGAAACTGAAACTGAAACCGTTAGCATATAGTCAACAAGTAGGCTACCGCCTGCAATCAATCCAGCATTGGCTCCCAAGTTTTCGGTTGATACGACATAAGCGCCGCCACCATGCGGATAGGCGTGGATAATCTGACAATAACTCAGCGTCAGGGCAACCAGCAAGACAAGAACCAGTGCCGCAATCGGTAAGCTATACCAGATGGCTGCTGCAGACAAAGTCAAAAGCACTGTGACAATTTGCTCCGTCCCGTAAGCAATTGACGAAAGTGCGTCACTAGATAACATGGCTAAAGCTTGGAATTTTGTGAGCAGATGACTGTCATCATCCGTTGATTTTAATGGCTTCCCAACCAAAATCTGTTTCACATTTACTTTTTTCAAAATTACTCCATTTGAGTCTGTCCTATATTTTAAAAGCCCTTCTAAAATTTTTATCACTATCAAGCTAGGACAGCTGATGTTTAGGTTAAATTTCACGTTGCTTTTAATCGTGCTGACTCGTCTCATTATTATAACACCAAAAGATAGGAATTCAAAGTATTTTTTGCTAATTTTTATCAAAAAAACACTGCCAAATGGCGGTGTTAATTTAATTTTTTAGCTTGATAAAATTTTGCTACCAGTTGTTCAAAATGCTCTTGAACGAAGGCTTGTTCTTTTTCCGATTCTGGCTTGAAAAACTTTATCGGGCTCACGACCATATCTCGATAAAGTAGGAAGGTGATAGTTTTAGTTTCAGCATCCATCTGAAATTTAATAGCTGGATGACTATCAAAAGTCCCACAATAACCGGCAGTCGAAAATTCAAGCTCATAACTATCGTCACCAAAGTCCTGAACACGATAATAGCCATCCTCGAGATATTCTCTGCTCTCACTAAAATTTGCTAGGATAAAGTCAAGTTGGGTCATCTGATTATTTTGTTCCGAATAAACGGTCACCCGCATCTCCCAAGCCCGGAACGATGTAACCATGGTCGTTTAATTTTTCATCCAAGGCTGCGGTAAAGACATCAATATCTGGATGTGCTGCTTGTAAAGCTTTGACACCTTCTGGTGCAGCAACAAGACAGACAAATTTAATATTAGCTGCACCTGCACCACGTTTTTTAAGTGAGTCAATCGCCAAAATAGCAGAGCCACCTGTCGCTAACATGGGATCTACCACAAAAATTTGACGTTGGTCGATATCTTCTGGTAATTTAACGAGGTATTCTACTGGTTGTAACGTTTTTTCATCGCGATACATGCCGATATGCCCAACTTTTGCGGCTGGTACTAATGACAAGATACCATCAACCATCCCAATACCTGCACGCAAAATCGGCACGATGGCCAATTTTTTACCTGATAATGTTTTTTGGATTGTTTTCGTGATTGGTGTTTCAATTTCAACATCTTCCAGTGGCAATTCACGTGAAATTTCATAGCCTAAAAGCATGGCAATTTCATTCACAAGTTCACGGAAGTCTTTTGTCCCGGTCGAGGTTTGACGTAAAATAGTGAGTTTATGCTGAATCAGCGGATGTGTTACGACTTGAAATTTTCCCATTATTATAAACCAACTTTCTGATAGTTTCTTTCCTACACATTATATCAAAAATCTATCGTATTTGCTATGCTGCTTTTAGATTTTCAACGCTTCATTTCAAACTCAACGCTCCTTTTGAAGCAACAGTCGACAATAGATTTTCAAAAATAGTTTGATACTTAAGGAAAAGTAAGCTGTCATACAAGTACATACAAAAAAAACGTTTGAAAACGTTGCTTTCATACAGTTTTTCTATTTTGACTCTGTTAAAATCTAATGATTTTTGATTTTTTATTCAGAGTCTTTTTTTCAAAATTCTTTCGCTAGAGCTTCACGCTGTTCAGGAGACATAAAACTTGCCTCAAAGGCATAACGACCGATTTTCCGAAACTCCGCCTCACTCAAGTCATACCAGTCTGCAATTTTTTCGTACTCATCATTCAAGGTTGTGCCTGAGACGGTGCGGTTATCGGTATTAATCGTTACCCTGACACCGGCATCAAATAGTTTTTTAAAGGGATAGTTGGCCAAGGTATCAACCGCCTTAGTCTGAAAATTAGAGGTCGGTGCCATTTCTATCGCAATCTTGTTTGTGACCAAGTCTGACCAGCTTTCAGGGACGTCTTTTAGCGCCACACCATGACCAATTCGACTCGCCCCTGCCTTGATAGCCCCTAAAACGTTTTGGGCACAGCCACATTCGCCAGCGTGTAGCGTCAGCGGAATGTGATTTGCTTTGACTTTTTCAAGGACTGGTGCGAAGATTTCCGAAAAGCCATCCACCTCTACTCCCGCCAAATCAAATCCTGCCAGATGCGTCAAGCCACCGTCTGCAAATAAATCGACGACTGTTAGAATACTGTCGACTGACTCATGACGCATACCACAGAGTAGGGCGTTGGCTTTAACTTGGAAATCGCGTTCGCCCGCAGCTAGACCTCGTGTGACCGCCGTAACGATTTGCGCTAGAGTTAAGCCACCCGCCGTGTGCAAGGTTGGCGCAAAGCGGATTTCCATGTAGCGGATATTATCTTTCTGCGCTTGCTCGAGAATGTCATAGGCGCCAGTTCAAGCGCTGTTTCAGTTTGCAACAGGGGCAAGACGAAATCAAAGGGTGCTAGATACGCCATCAGGTTTTCAGCATCTTGGGGCGCTGTGATTTTTTGGCGCAAGGCAGTATCTGAAACAGGAAACTCAATCCCCACCTGTTGCGCTAGGCGCCGAATTGTTGACATGCCAATCGATCCGTCCAAATGACAGTGCAATTCCACTTTAGGTAACTGCTCAATTTCTAGTCGTGTTATCCGCATACTTGCAGCTCTCCTCTCATTTACTTCGTTTTTTGCCCAACACCCGTCAGATAATCAATCTGATAATCTGGCTGAACATTGAAAACATAGACATTGATATCACAGGCTTTGCCGCCATCTTCGATTGATTTCGCCATCATCTGCACACCACGCGGTAGCAACTCTTTGCCCTGATAAATCGGCGTGACCTGATAGCGCACATGCAATTTCTTGTCGTGTAAAACATCCGAAATCTGCATCTCGAAGTCTTGCATGCCCGGTGAATTCATCGCCCGCGTGCCTGTCACCAAGTTCTCCCGACTGCCCGCATCGCCCGAAAACATCCAAGCCACCAAATGACTGCGATTATAGAGCGTGAACTTGCCATTATTAAAATCAATCTGCTGATTATTTGACCGACCATTGTAAGCCCAGCCCGCAGGATTATTGGGAATCCTTGGGCGAACCATGGTTTTGACTTGCATATATCGATCATAACTCAGGCGTGCATTGGCTTGATTAGCTCTGCCTAAACTATCAAGAGGAGAAAATTTTAGCCAGTCATCCTGATTTGAATCCTGTGACAGTTCCTCAGCTGAAAAAGTTGAGTGTCCACCATTTAACTTCACAAAATAGTTATCAGAGCCGTCCCATTTGAGTTTGAGCAACTCATCCGCATTGCCTGCCTTGATGATTTTTTCTTGTGAAAACGGGGTGTGAACGCCTGACTGTGTGAAGATAAAGTAGCCCGCAGCACCAATGACTAGCACAACTAAAACGATGAGTTGTTGCATTTTCGTCAGACGATTGAACACTTTCTCGCCTGATTTGATTAATTTTCTCTGGTCAGATTTTTTCAATGCTTTCTCCACTCTCTAGCTGTAATTTCCCGCGACATTTGCCACAGAGATATTTTTTCAGGTTTATCCGTCGTTTTCTTAGGTAGATTTGACCACAGCTCACACAGCGATAGCTTAAACTTTGAACATCTGGTAGGGGCGGTGCAAAGCGTAGACCACCGACTTGTGCTAGTAAAGCTTTGAAATCTCGATTGCCATGTTTGTAGCCACGACCTTCACGGTAAAGATGATAATGCACCAGTTCATGCTGGACGATTTTCCGAAAAATAGCCTCTGAAAAAGTATCGTACATCTTTTCATTGAAGTCTAGGTGCAAATCTTTCGGAAAAAACCGGCCACCTGTTGATTTCAAACGACGATTAAACTTAACTTCATGCTCAAAAGGCTTACCAAAATCCGTTAGCGAGACCCATTTCACAAAGGCGAGTAACGCATCATTTTTGTTTGTCATTTGTTTCAGGTAAATCTTTTGGTTCAACCATTGACAAGCCGACTTTGCTACCACGACTTTGGTCGATTTGGTAGACCCACACGGTTACGATTTGGCCGACAGCCACGACACTTGACGGATCTTTCACGAATTTTTTAGCCATGCGTGAAACATGGACTAGACCATCTTCTTTGATACCGATATCAACAAAAGCGCCAAAATCGACCACGTTACGGACAACACCTTCCAGTTTTTGGCCGACATGCAAATCCTTGACAGATAAAACATCTGAGCGTAAGATTGGCGCATCAAAATCATCTCGCAAATCACGACCTGGTTTCAGCAAGTCTGAAATGATGTCTTTCAATGTCGCTTTACCAACTTCAAGTTTATCGGCTAATTGATTAAGGTCAGCTTTTTCTAATTTGGCACGTGCCGCATCATCCAGCTCCTGAATGCCAAATTCTGCGAATAATTGGTCGACAACCTTATAAGACTCTGGATGAACACCTGTATTATCAAGGATATTAGCACTGTTTGGAATGCGGAGGAAACCTGCTGCCTGTTCAAAAGCCTTGGCGCCTAATCGTGGTACTTGATTGATTTCCTTACGTGACTTGATGACACCGTTTTCTTCTCGGTAAGCCACGATATTTTTAGCAATAGTAGCGTTCAAACCTGCAACGTGTGAGAGCAAGCTAGCACTCGCCGTATTCACATTCACACCCACTTGGTTGACCACTGTTTCAACAACGAAATCTAGATTTTCTGTCAATTTTTTCTCAGACACATCATGTTGATACTGACCAACACCGATAGCTTTGGGTTCTATTTTCACTAATTCAGCTAGCGGGTCTTGTAGGCGACGGGCGATTGAAATGGCTGAGCGTTTTTCAACAGTCAAGTCAGGAAATTCTTCTCGCGCGAGTGGACTGGCTGAATAAACAGACGCCCCACTTTCCGACACGATGACGTATTTGGCAGATAAGTGATTGTCTTTGATGACATCTGCGACAAACTGCTCACTTTCTCGCGATGCTGTCCCATTGCCGATGGCAATCATTTCCACGTCATAATCTTTAATCAGCTTGGTAAGTTCAACTTTCGCCTGTTCGATTTGTTTAGCAGAGGCTGGTTTGACAGGATAAATTACTGTCGTCATCAGCATTTTGCCAGTTTTATCAACAATGGCAATCTTAGCCCCAGTTCTAAAAGCTGGATCAAAACCAAGGACGACCTTTCCTTTCAGTGGTGCCACAAGCAGGAGATTCCGCAGGTTTTTACCAAAGGTTTCAATCGCACCGTCTTCCGCACGTTCTTTCAGCTCAGCTCGAACATTACGCTCCATGGCAGGAATAATCTTCGATTTAAGGGCTTCGTTGATAGCTGTTTTCAGATAGGCATTGGTCTTGGCATTGTAACGGCTCTCAAACATAAGCGTCATCTTATCGACATTATGCTCAAACTTGACCGTCAAAATGCCAAGTTTTTCACCTCGATTAAGCGCCAAAACTCGATAATTCGGAATTTCAGACAGTTTATCCGAAAAATCATAGTAAATCTGAAAGACATTTTTCTCATCCAGACTGGCATCTTTTTCAGTCGTCGTCAAGCGAGAGTTTTGCTTGATTTCACCCAGCACCCAAGCCCGCATCTTCACATCTTCAGAAATGGCCTCAGATAAAATGTCAAGGGCACCTGAAATGGCATCGTCAGTTGACGGCACCTCTTCATTTAGATAGCCCTCAGCACTTGTTGCGACATCACCATTTTGCATGATGACCTTGGCCAAGCCAAACAAACCACGCTCCTTAGCAATCATCGCCTTCGTCCGACGTTTAGTTTTATAAGGCAAATAAAATTCTTCGACTTCTGATAATTTTTCAGCTGCCAAGATATTTTTCTTGAGGTCATCTGACAGCTTGCCCAGTTCTTCGATTTTCGTAAGAACTGCCGTTTTTCGCTCATCTAGTTTGATAGCACGGTCGTTTTCGTCCACGATTGCCTTGATTTGTACTTCATCCAAGTCACCCGTTGCTTCTTTCCGATAACGGGCGATAAAGGGAATGGTATTGCCCTCGCTCGTCAGGTCTAAAACCTGCTGGATTTGCTTAGGTGAAATTGAAAGTAGCGTTGAAATTTTCTCGATTTGTTCATTAGTTTTCATTTGTCTATTATACCAAAAATAGCGCCTTGTGTCCCGAGTCTGTCTCAAAAACATAGACAAAACTTTAATCCCAAGCCATTAAAAACAAAAAGAATTTCAAGCCGATGGCCTTAAAATTCTTTTTGTCTTACGCCAATTTGTCAAATCAGCTTTCAACAGCTCTACTGAAAGCTGACTTGCTTCTTATAATGGCGATGTGCGCCATATGACGGGTTACATTTGATTAAGCCATATGGATATAAGAAGCACTACATCGAGATATGACACGTGTCCTTGTTTTTCCTAGACCCGCTGCGGTGTTCATTTCTTTGACGGTAACAGTATCACCAGAAACATCAATCACAACAGCAATGTGCCTGTAGGTAGCATCAGTATCTGCACTATCTGGTATAAAGACTGCGATTGTTGACTTGGCAATGGGTTGGTCATCCACTCTGAACCCTTCACGACTAGCGCCTCCTGCTCCTTCAAGTGCGAAATCTTCTTGTGTCATCAAAAGAGTGACAATATCAATAGCGGTTTGCGCATTTTCTAGGCATAAATTCGCTTCGCAGGCTAATGTTTCTGCTGATATGCTCAAAACACCCGCATTGATAGGCGGTTTAAAGGTTAACTCTTGACCCTCATAGATGTCACCAGAACTGTGTTTTTTTGAGTGTTTGACACTAGCTTCAACGGCAACTTCTTGCGCAGGGGCATTATCCCATAATGTGTCCCTAGCTTTAACGACATGAGTCACAGTTGGGGTGGCAAGCGGTTCATGTGCTAAGACTGAATTATGAATTGTCAACTGTGCCTCCTTATCTTTTGGGGCCATCAGAAACGTCTCTTGCACCACTGAGTTTTCCTCGCACAACTCTACTGAGGGCTGCAATGATGATAACCTCTCTTGTCCATCATCTAATGGCTTTTTTGTTTCAGTGCCTATGCTTATCCTGCGCTTTAAAGCAAGGACACTGAGTAAAATAAGCACGATAATAATAAAATCAAAAACAAAAATAATATCTCTAATTTGAATTTGATTGAACAAATTCAAATTAACTGAATTGGTATCGCTAACGGTGGGCGTTTTGTCTGGAAAAAAGTTAAAGTGTTTCTCAATCCGATAGCAAAGCGAGGAAAAGAAAAGTAAGCTACTTCCTACAAAAGCAATGACAAATGTCACCGTATAGCTAAACCAGTTAATTTCAATAAATGATGCAAACCCCATGATTGTGATTACCAAAAATGTCGGCATCAAGATGGTTAAGACAAATCCCTGCAAAACATGCTCAAGATAAAACATATCTTTTGCTGTTAAATAGATATCAAGTACTTTAATCCCTAAACCAATGGTGAATAGCCAATAAAATAAGCCTCTAAAACTAACGCTATTTTTTATGTTTGTCACTCCTTCACCCCTCTACCTATTGCCAGTACGGTGTACTGCTAAAGTTAGCTCTCTCTCTGCTCATTTTGTCAAAAGTTGCTGCTCTAACTGTCCTCTCAATTCGAAGACTTTCATGTTCAAGTGTTTCATTCTCAGCTATCTGGCAGGATACTTTTGACAGATGAGAGTTGAGATGGCACACCACCAAAAGCACAATTCATCACTCAGAATTGTGCTTTTGTCTTCACAAATACTGTTCTTCTTTTGCTACTGCTCAACCATCAAAGAAGAGTACAGCAATACATATAGCATTCTATTTCATAATCTCTTTATAGGTGCTCGGCGTCATCCCTATTATTTTTTTGAAAACTCGATTAAAGTAACTTGTCTCATTGAATCCTAGTTTCTCGGCTACATCGCTAACCTTCATCCCCGAAATCAGCATATATTTTGCCAAATCCATTTTAAATGGTCTGTAAAATTCTAGAAATGACATACCACAGATTGCTTTAAACTGTCTTGTAAAATTTCTACTTGTCATACAAGATTCTGCTGACAAGTCTGACAAGGTGTAATTTTTTTCTATGTGATATAAAATTCTTTCCACACAACTATAAAGCTCTGTATCTTTAAATTTTTCTAGAATTTCTCTATAGCAATTCGGAATGCTTTGTATTCTAACCATCTGCATATGCGGTGTTAGATCTTCATTTGAGACAATGATGGTATCAGAATCACTGTCTTTTTTAGTAATGAGTAGTAAACGATGCTGGTCGTTATTTAAGAAAATTAATTTATGTAGTTCATTATTTGAATAGACATTGTAGCCTTTTGATTCCAGATATTTAACGGTGCAATTTTTAATTTTCTCATCAAAATTATCACGTAATACTTTTTTGTTAAAGTGTACGACTGAAAATTCTAAATTGTGTATCTCAAGATTTTTGATAATATCCTCTACTTTCAAAATCCAACCTCCCTGAATATATACTAAGCTTCATAATTCTCAACTCTTATTTTGAAGGTTTTCACCTATTTATACTTAGGCTCCCTTCAGAGATTACGCTTGAACATAACAAAATAACGAACTCTAGTTATTTATATCTGATTTTTCCAGACTACCCTAGTTTACCAATTAAATTCCTTACTAAACAGATAATTTTAGGACTTTTTCCTTGTATTTTTAAGACATTTTTTGACTGTTCATTCATCCGTCAATCCTAAGACTTGACAAGATATTGTAAATTACTCTACAAATAGCTCTCTATCATTGAAAAAGCGATACCGATGTGTTGCGCTTAGCGTAATGAAAATTACAATAAAAGCCTCGAAAAGCTCTATACATCTGTAATAGCAGCTTGAAGTTATACGATTAGAAATGATTTCTCCATGAATCATGCGATGACAACTGGTTAAATCTTTCTTGATACGACTATTCGTGATGGCTTCTGTTCCATTAAAAATTCTAACACATTATTATCGCAATCAACAAATAATATGATAATTTTAGAAAGCGATCAATATCTCATCACACACAGTTTCAAAAAAGAGCCTCCCCTATTATAACGATAGAGAAAGGCTCCTTTTTTATACTGCTATCCCAGCTGACAAAGGAATAGATTGCGAATTTCCTCAAACTTGAGCTGAAATGTTAGATTTTGATCTAGATATGAACATGAGTACTAGAATCAGACAAAGCAAACCAAGCATGAAACCTCCTACTCGTTGCAATTCTCCTGTTGTTGGCAACAAACCTGTAGGGGTGCTTTGTTGCTGAACAGTATAACGAGGTTGATCACCACTTGTACGAGGTAGGTCCGGTTTTTCAATCGGTGCCTTTGTATCTGCCATTCCTAATTGACCTGAGACGGTTATTTCACTAGTTATGAAATTTTCATTATTCATGAAATCACCTCCCTGATGATTAGATATCAGCTATTAGAATTTGACTGCTTCAAATTTCAAGCCCAATGTGTAGTTCAATTTCACAAGAGTATTAGCATTTGCGTTACCAGTGAACTTGAATGTCCCTTGGTTATTCACGGCAGTACCTGCTGCAGCCGGTGCATCAGTTTTGGCAAATTGGTCGAATTCATTTGCCAATGTCAACAATTCATTTGTAGGTGCTTGAATTTGGGCACCGATAAAGAGTGGTGTGCTTGCTGTTGTAACTTTACCACCTGCTACTTCAAGATTCAAATCAAGGTTTGCTGGCAATGGTTGTTGCAATGTATTTGGTGTCCATTTATCAATACTAATCTTAACAGGACGACCTGATTTGTTTGTCATGTTATAAACTGGTGATTTGATTTGATTTTCAGTATTTTTGTTGTAGAAGATGGCATCAGTTGGTACTGTAATGTTAATCCAGTCTTTATCTCCTTCGGGAATTGTCGCGCCTGGGTCTGTATTATCAACACCCAATGTCCCGTTTACTGAGATATCTCCAGTTGTTTGTTGTACGATGTCTTGGTCAGCTGAAACAGCTTGAGCGCCAGCAAATACTGCTGTTGAGATAAGTAAAGTAGATAGTAATTTTTTCATGGTTTCCTCCAATATAGGTAATAAGTTACGCACTAACATCAAAAGATATTAGCTGACAATAATACTGACCCCCGCAGCAACTTCGCCTTTTTTAGACTTAGTTTTCGGATCATATAAGCTAAAACGAGCTGTTGCTTGGTAGGTTCCTTTAGATAATGATTTTTCTAGCTGTACATCTATCACCTCCTCTCCCGGTTCTATCTTACCAGACGTATAAATCACATCACCAGTCTCGTCATCTGTGATGACAACATTAACTGGATAGGCATTTGTCTGGGGATTTTTAATACTCAATCTGCCTTTTTTTGTCTGACCATCAATCTCGGCTTTTGAACCGATGACCATGTTAAATTGACTGGCATCAGCTTTTTTTTGAGCCGCATCAGCAATTGCCTTATCAGACATTTTTTTGGCGTCTTTTCCGTCTGGCAGAAAATCGCCACTAATGACAGATACTTTTTCTTCTGGTTTATGCCAAAAGAAGTGATAAGCGCCATAACCACACCCTATTAATAAAAGACAAAGCAGTGGGATTATAATCCTTTTTAATTTGTTTTTTTCACGATTCTCGTGTGTCATCTGTAACTCCTAATTTTAGTCAATTATTTGATGTGTCACTTCCTATGCGCAATTTATCTAGCCTTAGGAGTGAAGAAACAGGACCACCGTAGAGTAGAACTACAATATATTTTCGAGGGGGGATCGTTTTTTTGTAAGTTCCTAACCACAACAATCGTTGTGATCCTGTCTCTTCACTCCTAAGGTCAAATGCCTCGCATCATTAACCTAAAGTGATGTTTGAGAAATTCTGCCTTAAAATGGTGTCTTGTCAAATCTCAAGCTTAACGTATAGTCTAATTTCCGAACACCTAGTGCCGTCGCTGAGCCACCAAAGGTAAACTTAGCAACGTTATTAACTGCCGATCCTCTTACGACTGTCGGATCAAGTTGTCCATATTGATCTAGGCAGTTTGCCAAAATCAGCAGTTCATTAGATGCTGTCTGACTCAAACCTTTTTCAATCAATTTTGTGCTTGGTGTCGTCACTTTTTTCCCTGTAACATTAAGATTTAAAGCAAAGTCCGCTGGCACCGCTGGATTCTTCACACTCGGCGTAAAGCCGTCAACGCTTACTTTTACAGGAACACCTGAATTATTTTTAATCGTATAAGCTGGTGCTCTTATAATCACATCTGTTGTTTTATTATAAAAAATTGTATCCGTTGGTATCGTCACATTAATCGCATCATCTAGTACGTACAAAACAGTACTTGTTAGTGTATGAACTGGATTGGCAATGTGATAATTAATCGTGCTATTTTCCGTTATCGTTGGCACATGGTCTTGAACTTTGTGTGGCACTGGCGGGGGAAATGTCACAACGCCACTCGAATCTACACCTACTTTCGGATGGTCAGATGTATATTTAGGCGCTTTGGGACTGTCGTTGATGACACCATTGACAGCGTAATCACTGAACTGACTTGTAATTTTACTTCCTGTCACTTGATCGACAAAATAGGTGTGCGTAATCTTTGCCTTTGTCACTTCATTTTGAGGCGCAGGAACTAGATTGTTTTTGACACGATAAATCACCTGATGCGTGATATCTTTTGTTTCAGATTGACTTTTCGAGTCTCGAACTAATTCAACCAGAAAATTTTGATCTACCTTCGAATCTGTGTCAAATTTCACAGAAGCCTGAGGATAATTATTTGATTTTAGGATATAGCCTTGTTTGAGGTAGTACGAAATACATGTCATCACATCATACGGGATATAGCTATTAGGCAGACCCGTGACGACATCTGTTTTAAGAATTGTGCCAGTCGTTGCATCTTTATAAACAATATTCGCCTTTTGTGGCTCAGCTTGATAGGTAATCAGGTGCTTTTGGGGCACACTATCTGTAGCAGATTTTAAGTTATTTGTCCTATCCGTTGGCTCTCCAGGGATGCCTTGATTCGCTTCAGCATCAGTAACTGCTGTCCCATCAATGACCGCACGATACCCCGGAAGCGCATACTGACCAGCAATTGCAGAGAAATCCGTGTCAGTCGTTGTTATCTGCTTCTCTTCTGAGATTTTGCCGTCAGGCTTAATGACTGTTAGGATACGCTCCTGAACAGAAGGCTTCATATAAGTCTGAATAATCTGTTCTTGACTATCAGTTCTACTTGTCCCGTTTGCCGTGTCATCCATCATGATATTAAAGTCAACGGTTGAACCATCACTAGCATAACTTGGATGTTTCGCTTCACCTGTGATGTCATTAAGATAATAATACCCTGACAGTCCCGGCACCTTAACTGTCATGTCTTTTTTAGTCAAGCCTTGAAACACATGATTTCGACTGGGGTCGATTTTCTGACCAGTTAATTTATTAATTCGCTCCACATAACCTGTTTGCACATCACGTTGATATGTGACAACAACATTTTTATCACTACCAACACTCGGATTTTGGCTCGCAAGATAGGTATAACCTTGTGGCATATCTGGTTTTTCATAGTAGTAAGACGCCGTCATATCGCCGTTCCCAATCCCCAGACGTCCACCTAGTGGCATCAACACTTTAGATTGTAAGCCTATGGTATTACCACCATCATCTTTAAAATCGACAAGTCTTTCTTTCGCGAGATAGCTGCCTGTCACAGAGGTCACGATAGAGCGACTAGTATAATCGCCATTATTATCTCCCTTATCACCATTTCCGAGGACACCTAAGTAAACTGGTGAAGATTGATCAATCCTAAATTGCACCACTGCTGTTTTATTTTGTGGCGTATAGCCATTATAAATATTTTCTGTCGCAGCTGCTGTGGTGGCTGAATTATGACGGAACATAACCGTGGCAATACCTGTCGTCGCACTATAATCAATGGTTGCCCAGATTTTAACATTCTTGTTCTCCCACCAAAAACCAACATAGTCATCATCCATGTATCGCGAAGGACCATCTGGACCACCACCACCAGTCACACGAGTATAGTCAGTACCACTCGCTAGGATCGCCGCATATCCACCGTCATTATGAAAACCTGAGAAAAGCATGTAATGCCCATCATAAGCTTGTTTCTCATTTTTAAGAGATCCAGAAGAACCTTGCCAGTTCCCCGCGTCAACACCTAACTTCGACACGATATCCTCTGGTGGTATATCTGAAATATAGAGACCTGCTGCAGCAATTCTCGCATCAGGTACCGTAATTTCAGCAGATATTGAGAAATTTTTAGTAGGATCCAACGGCTGATTGAAGGCAGCAATCGCATTTGAATCGACATTAGAAGGAATCACAAATTCCGAACCCTTAAAGTAAGGATTAATCGCACCCTTAACTGCAATTGTCGCATTATTAGCAAAATCTTGTCCGACTGTTGTAGGCACTCTAAAATCTGCAACACTCGCATAAAAATCTGGCTGTAAGACAGCACCTCGCAACAAAATCGTTGCTGACGTTGACATCGCTGAAACAATATCCGTGGATAAACCTTTTTGAATATGAGACAGAATTTTAGGTGTAATACCTGTTGACTCTAGTACAACACCACCCGCTATCGCCATCAAAGTAGCACTTCCATAAAGCCATTTTTTTCCTGACTTCCATGTCCGATGATTGGTTTTCTTTGTATCAGGTTGATAATCATTCAAGATTGCTAACTCCTCCTATTCTAAAACGTTAATCATATTTTATCTCAGCTTAATTTCTAAATCGATGATTAAGATAATCCGAGTAAAATATATCGTCTTTCTACAATTGGCGATACAGGATTGCCCACATATTTACTGCCATGGTTATTTGCGAGATAAGCGATGATGTACAGGTCATCTCATCCACTTGTCTTAATAAATTTTAACAAACATCCGTCATTTAAAACAGGTACTTTTAGGACATCCACTTTGTACTTTTAGGACAACTTTGGTTCTTTTTTAATTAAAAGAAAAATTATAAAAGCTAATTTATTCAACAATGCTTCCAACTTCATTTCCATGATTGCTTAAGTTCTGAGCTATTAATTCCTTATATCCCTTATTCTATTAAAAACATTTATTAGAAATATCTGTTTTTTTTATTTTTATTTTCCCTTTTTGACCTTAACTCTTTTTTAGACTTCTATCGCACCATCCTTGCCCAATTTTTTTCAAGCATGATAACAGCACGGCCACAAGCTATCGCAGAAAATACGTATCAAATCGACAGCAAAATACCCGTCACTCAGAAAGCTAGCAATAAACTATGAATCATCTGATGTTTAAATTGGTCTTTTCAACTTTTCGTTTCTGCTCTTTCTTTAAATTTTAGGGCAAAAAAAAGCCATGCAAACGTGATGTTTGCATGACTTTATCGGTCTTAACCCACAGACCCTTCCATCTCATAACTAATCAAGCGGTTCAATTCAACCGCATATTCCATCGGTAATTCTTTCGTGAACGGTTCAACGAATCCCATGACAATCATTTCTGTCGCTTCGGACTCTGTCAAGCCACGGCTCATAAGGTAGTAGAGCTGTTCTTCAGAGATTTTAGACACTTTCGCTTCGTGCTCAAGGGCGACTTGCGAATTGTGAATCTCATTAAAGGGAATCGTGTCAGATTTCGACATATCATCCATGATGATGGTATCACATTCGATATGGCTGACTGATTTCTTACTGGCTGGATTGAAAGTCACCTGACCACGGTAGTTGACCTCACCACCCCCTTTGGCAATGGACTTAGACACAATCGAGCTTGATGTATTTGGCGCATTGTGAATCATTTTAGCCCCAGTATCTTGGATTTGTGACCGATTGGCAAAGGCGATAGATAACATCGTACCGCGTGCGCCGGGGCCGTCCAAATAAACGGCTGGATATTTCATGGTCAACGCTGCACCCAAGTTACCGTCAATCCATTCAACAGTCGCATTACTCAAAGCACGCGCACGTTTGGTGACCAAGTTGTAGACGTTATCTGACCAGTTTTGGATGGTTGAATAGCGCACATAAGCGCCTTCAAGGGCGAAGATTTCTACAACTGCTGCGTGAAGTGAGTTACTGTTGTAAGTCGGTGCGGTACAACCTTCGACATAATGCACGCTGGCACCTTCGTCAACAACAATGAGTGTCCGTTCAAACTGACCAGTATTTTCGTTGTTAATCCGAAAATAAGTCTGCAAAGGAATATCAACTTTAACGCCTTTGGGGACATAGATGAAAGTGCCACCTGACCAAACTGCTGAGTTAAGAGCTGCCAATTTATTATCCGTTGGCGGCACCAATTTTGCAAAGTATTTCTTGAAAATTTCAGGATATTCTTTCAAGGCTGAGTCCGTATCGGTAAAGACGATACCGAGTTTCCTGAATTCATCTTTCATGTTATGGTAAACGACTTCTGACTCATACTGAGCTGAAGCCCCTGCCAAATAAGCACGTTCCGCTTCTGGAATCCCGATACGTTCAAAGGTTTCTTTGATTTTTTCAGGAACATCATCCCATGAACGAGCAGGTTTATCTGATGCTTTTTGATAATAAATGATATCATCAAAATTGACACCTGACAAATCTGGCCCCCATTTAGGGAGTGGTAATTTGTGGTAAGCTTCTAGCGCTTTCAAACGGAAATCAAGCATCCATTGTGGTTCTTCTTTTTCAGCTGAAATTTCACGAACGACTGCTTCAGTCAAGCCTCGACCTGTCGAGTAAATCGGTGTTACGTCATCGTGAAAACCAAATTGATAGTCACCTAAGTCGACTTCTTCAATGTTGGGTTTGATAATATCTTCTGCCATATTTTTTGGTGCCTTTCCTTTTTTAATTAACGGTAAACCGTCTATTTATTGCCATTCTGCTGGACTGGTATAAAGGAAATCGCGGGCGCGCTCCTCACCATAATAACGAACTAAAAAGTCACGTTTATAAGCCCAGAAGGCATGTTCAGAGTCGTTTAATTTCTGACGAATCTCTTCTACTGTTCTCACGACAAAACGTTCATTGTGAATACTTGCAAGGACCATGCCTGTCACCTCATTTGCCTTAAACAAATGGCGGAGATAAGCTTTGGTATGGTTCTCACAGGTATAGCAATCACAATCGCTATCAAGTGGGGTGAAATCGTCTTCAAATTTCTTGTTCTTGATGTTAATCCGACCATCATAGGTAAAGATAGCACCATTTCTGGCTTGACGGGTTGGTGCAACACAGTCAAAGGTGTCACAGCCATATTCAACACCGAGGAATAAATCAGCAGGCTGTGCCCCCATGCCCAATAAATGTCTGGGTTTACCTTCTGGTAAGGTCTCATTTATCCAAGTTAGCACATCTGGCAATTCCTCTGGTTGAAACGTCCCGCCAATCCCGAAACCGTCAAACTGCTCACCATTTTCAAGCGTGAGATTCCCTAGGAAACCAGCACTTTCGCGACGATAGTCTTCTTCACGAGCACCTTGGACGACACCAAAGAGGGCTTGTTGTAATTCTCCTTTTTCAGCGTGACTAACATTGAGCTCCGCATGGCGGCGCAAGGAACGTTCTGCCCATGCATGGGTTGTATCAAGCGCAGATTTGATTTGCTCACGACCCGCCAAAGGAGAGGTTAGCTCATCAAATGCCATGTGGATATCGGCGGCGATCTGGTGTTGGAGCTCCATGGAGTATTCCGGTGTCATGAAAATCTTATCGCCATTGAGATGGCTCTTAAACCAGACGCCTTCTTTTTCAACTTTGGTCAGTTGGTCAGCACTCATCACGGCATTCTCAGCTGCCCCCTTGGTCGTGTGACTAGTCGCATCCAAGCCTTTTTTAAAGGCCATGCCGAGTGAATAAACCTGAAAGCCACCTGAGTCGGTGTACATGGGTTTGTGGTAGTTCATAAAGTTGTGAATACCACCCGCCTTAGCCAGTAAATCAGCGCCCGGTCGTAACATCAAGTGATAGGTATTTGACAAAATTGACTGCGCCCCAAGGGCATTAATCTCAGCATTTGTCAAAGTTTTCATGGTTGCGGCTGTTGCAGCACCGATATAAGCTGGCGTTTGAATGTCGCCGTGTGGCGTTGAAATCGTGCCACTACGCGCCAAGGTATTGGGAATTTGACGTTTGATGTCAAACGTTAAGGGTTCTTTATTTTGCGTCATTTAAATCTCACAGTGTCCTGATAAGTTGGCAACTTCAGAGCTGCCGATATTATTTTCCAAGGCTTTTTTCAAAGCATTCCAAGCTAAAGTTGCGCATTTAATCCGTTGCGGAAACTTGGCAACGCCAGATAACAAAGCGCCGTCACCTAATTTTTCCTGACGATCATCAGTTTTGCCTTGAACCATTTCAGAAAAAATGTCAGCCAACTCAAAAGCTTCATCTGATTTTTTGCCAATGACAGCATCGGTCATCATTGAGGCTGAGGCTGTTGAAATGCTACAGCCTGAGCCATCAAAGGCGATGTCTGAAATAGTATCCCCATCCAATTTCAGCGAGAGTTTCATCACATCGCCACAAGTAGGGTTATTCAAATCTACCGTTTCACCGTCCTGTAACTGACCGTGATGATGCGGGTGACTTGAATGATCAAGAATCACCTGACGATAGAGGTTATCTAATTTAGAAAGCGCCATGGTTACTCCTTTGATAATAGGCTGGCGAAGTTGTTTGGTATAGTCTGTTTAAGTGTTGCACACTTAAACGCCAAAAAACGCCTTGGTTAATTTAATGGCTTCGACTAACTTATCACAGTCAGCAAAAGTGTTATAGATGTAAAAGCTAGCGCGAGCCGTTGCAGGCAAGCCTAGATAATCAATTAAAGGTTGCGCACAGTGATGACCGGCACGGACAGCTACACCTTCCATGTCAAGTGCAGTCGCAACGTCATGGGGGTGAAGACCGTCTAGATTAAAGGCAATCACACCTCCACGGCGTTGATTATCTTCTGGCCCATAAATGGTCAAGCCTTCTATCTCACGCAACTGAGGCATGACATAGTTCAGCAAGTCTTGCTCATGTTGATGGATATTGTCAAGGCCAACCTCAGTCAGATAATCAACCGCTGCACCAAGTCCGATAGAACCTGCGATATTTGGCGTTCCCGCTTCAAATTTCCAAGGTAATTCTTTCCAGGTTGCGCTTTGTTCATAGACAAAGTCAATCATTTCGCCACCAAACTCAATCGGATGCATCTGATTAAGTAAGGCTTCTTTTCCGTATAACACACCGATACCCGTAGGTCCCGCCATTTTATGACCAGAAAGTGCGAAGAAATCACAATCTAAGTCTTGCACATCTACGATCATATGGGGTGTTGATTGGGCACCATCTACAACCATAATTGCGTCATGCTCATGAGCAATTTGAGCAATTTCCTTGACAGGGTTAATCACACCTAAGACATTTGAGACATGTGTGATGCTGACAAATTTTGTCTGATTTGTGACCTTATCCCGCAAGTCAGCCATATCCAGTTCACCGTCTTTAAGGTAAACGAATTTCAGGATTGCACCTGTTTTAGCTGCCGCTTGTTGCCAAGGGATAATATTAGAGTGGTGCTCCATGATTGAGATGACGATTTCATCTTCAGGTTGTAAAATCTGCTCAGCAAATTTTGCCACCCAGTTTAAGGCAGTCGTTGTCCCACGCGTGAACAGTACTTCCTTACGCGAGCTGGCATTGATAAAAGCACGCACCTTATCACGACTAGCTTCATAGTCAGCCGTTGCACGCTCCGCCAAGGTATGCACCCCACGGTGCACATTGGCATTATTGCGCTCATAATAAGCCCGAATAGCATCTAAAACTTGTTGAGGTTTCTGCGTTGTTGCCGCACTATCCAGATAAACCAAAGGCTCATCGTTGACGATTTGATCCAGAATTTTAAAATCACTCCGAATTTTTGAGATTTCTAAGGTCATCTAGTCTCACTCCTACATTAAACTGTTCATCTCTACCACTTGTGAGACTTAACGTTTATCTAGTTTACTTTCAATCACATCAATCATTTCTTGACGCACGGCCTTAATCGGAATTTCACCGATAACAGCACCCAAGAACCCACGAACGACCAAGCGCTCAGCAGTATCTTGGTCAAGACCACGACTCATGAGGTAGTACATATCTTCTGGGTCAACTTGACCGATTGACGCCGCGTGACCTGCAGTCACATCATTTTCATCGATCAAAAGAATCGGATTAGCATCCGAACGTGCCTTATCAGACAACATCAAGACACGTGATTCTTGTTGCGCATCTGCACCTTTGGCGCCACGGATAATGTGGCCAATGCCGTTGAACGTCAAGGTTCCGGCTTCTAAAATGACACCGTGTTGCAAAATATGCCCAATCGAATGTGGCGCATAGTTGGTAACACGTGTATCGATACCTTGAATTTGTTTGCCTGAAGAAATTGCCACCGCTTTCAGTTCTGCATGACTGCCTTCACCGACCAAATCGCTATCAAAATCAGCAACGACATTACCTTCGTTCATCACGCCAAGGTTCCAGTCAATCAATGCATTTTTATTTAAGCGACCACGACGACTGATGAAGGTTGTCAAATTGCTACCTAAACGGTCAATGGCTGAAAACTTAACTTGTGCGCCTTCAAGTGCGATTACTTCCACTGCAATATTAGCTGTGTTTTTAACGCTATCTTTGCCAAGGCTTTCAAAACGTTCCAAGTAAGATAATTTTGAGTGTTTACCAGCGATAATCAACACGTGTTTATTGAAAGGCACGGCTTCGTCAGAATTTTGATAGAAAAGTCCTTCGATTGGTACAGTCACTTCAACATTATCTGGCACATATAAGACTGCCGCTGAGTTAAAGTAAGCGGTATGGTAAGCGGTTAATTTGTCTTCGTCAAAAGGTAGGGCTGTGCCAAAATACTGTTCGATGATTTCTGGCATTTCTTCTAATGCTGAATAAAAATCTGTGAAAATCACACCTTGATTCGCCAAATCTGGCGATAACTGTTGGAAAACAGTTGTCGTGCCGACTTGAATCAATTTAGGATTTTCACCTAAGTTTGTAAAATCTGGCACGTTTGAACTGTCAAGAGATTCAGTGATGTCGTTGTTGCCAAAGTGCCAACGGTCAAGCTTGACACGCTGAATCACTGGGAGTTTCAAGTCTCTGATTTTATCAAATGCCGTTTGACGGCGCACTTGCAACCATTCTGGCTCCGCATGTGCCTGTGAAAAAGCAATAATATTTTCTTTCGCCATATTATGCTCCTTCTTAAGCTTCTTCTTTGTACTCGATACCAAGATCTTTAGCGATGCCATGGTAACCTTCAGTTTCCAAGCGTGCTGCTAATTCAGGGCCACCTGTCATGACAACGCGACCTTCCATCATCACGTGAACCACATCTGGTGTGATGTAGTTCAAGAGACGTTGATAGTGCGTGATGATCAAGGCACCGAAGTTTTCACCACGGATGGCATTGACACCCTTAGAAACGACTTTCAAGGCATCAATATCTAGACCTGAGTCGATTTCATCTAGGATAGCAAATTTAGGTTCAAGCATGAGTAACTGTAAAATTTCGTTACGTTTTTTCTCACCTCCTGAAAAGCCTTCGTTAAGATAGCGTTCAGCCATAGCTTCGTCCATATTAAGCAAGGCCATTTTGCTGTCTAATTTCTTCAAGAAATCCATGACCCCAATTTTATCATCTTCTTCACGGCCAGCATTCATGGCAGCACGCATGAATTCAGCATTTGTGATACCAGCAATTTCACTTGGATATTGCATGGCCAAGAAAAGACCTAAACGCGCACGTTCGTCTACTTCAAGTTCTAAGACATTAATACCGTCAAGCAAAATTTCGCCTTGGGTGACTTCAAAATTAGGGTTACCCATAATGGCAGCAGAAAGTGTTGATTTCCCTGTGCCGTTTGGTCCCATGATGACATGAATCTCATTTGTATTGATTGTCAGGTTCACACCTTTAAGGATTTCTTTTTCCTCAACGCGGACGTATAAATCTTTAATTTCTAATGTAGACATAGCTTCCTCCAAAATAATCTTCTTCCCATCATTTTAACAAAAAAAAAGACAAAATAACATCATTTTGTCTGAAAAGTGTTACATTTTGCGCTTTTTCTTAACTTCTTGACGATAATCACTATTGCCAATGAATTTAACGATGTTTAAAAGCGGTGTCCGATTTTCACCTAACACGCCAATCAGTTCAATCAACACTTCTAACCCTATCAAACTAAAGACAAGCAAAAAGGTACCGCCCCAACGTGACGACACATTAAGAATCAAAGCGATAAATGAAAATATCCCTGCAATCCCATAAATCACTAAAACGGCCGCATGCTGTGTCAGACCAAGACTCAAAAGACGATGGTGCAAGTGCATCCGATCCGCCTCGACCATACTACCACCGTTGAGCTTGCGGCGAATCATGGCTACGACAGTATCGGTCAATGGCACCCCTAAAATCAACATCGGTGTGACGACAGCCACAGCTGTCGCATTTTTCAAGCCTTGTAAAGATAAGACTGAAATCATGAAGCCTAAAAACAAGGCACCGGTGTCACCCAGATAAATAATGGCAGGCGGGAAATTATAGGGGAAAAAGCCAGAAATGGCAAATACCAAGACAAAAATCGTAATCGGCAGATAGACATTGGTCGTCCCCAAGAAGAAATAGGCGACCAAGCCCATGGTTGTCAGACTGATAATCGACACACCACTAGCTAAACCGTCTAAACCATCAATGAGATTGACTGCATTGGTAATCGCTAAAATCCAGAAAATCGTGGCTAAAAAAGACAACCAATCTGGAAATGTCAAAAGTGGTCCGCCAAAGGGAATTTTAAAATTATCAAAATGACTGGTCGTGAAAAACCAGATGATACAAGCTCCTGCAATTTGGCCTACTAATTTACCCTTAGCACCAAGCTCAATCATATCGTCAACCAAACCTGTTATAGCCACAAGGCCGCCACCTAAAACAAAAGGCCAAACATAGCTAAGATAGGATTCCGTGACACCTGGATAATTTGGCAAAGCAACAAAGTGTGGCAAGACCAATAAGGTAATAACTGAAAACGCCACAAAAATAGCGACACCACCAGCTGACGGCATTGGTTTCACATTAATGCGACGGGCGTTTGGATTATCAACGGCTCCGATTTTTCGAGACACTAACACCATAATCGGTGTTAAAATCAAGGCAATCATTGCCGTCACTAATAAAATAATGATATATTTAACCGTAAAAGGAAATTCAGATAAGTTATGCATATACCATTATTATACCATATTCTTCTGTTTTTATAGGTAATATGCTATGCTCTGGTTGCATAAAAATACATTAATGCCTCTATTATCCTAGCTACCATTTAACGATTATATCGTGCTAGAGCTATTCTTTCAAAATACACTCTCAACCAGATAGACAGATTTTTTCCATAAAAAATAGCGATATCTCGCTATTTAACTGTTGCTATCAACTTTAAATCTGTTGCAAACTCTCAAGTGCTTCTTCTCGGAAAATCGTTTTAGCATGTTCTAGTAAAGCTTCACGTGAAAAATCAGACGGTTCTCCATACTCTAACATCCGTGCGCGTAAAAGACTGACTTCTTTTGCACCTTTACGTTTCTGATTATCTAGGATTGTGAGATAAAAGTTGTCTTGAAATTGGAAAAGTTCAGATTCTTCCACATCATCTCTCACAGCCTGACTCAACTTGACAGCTTCAGAAATTTTACCAAATTTGAGAATAAAATAAACAAAATCTGCCTGTTCGTCCATCACATCAAAGTTGGTTTTTCCTGATAGATTATCCATGAAACTAGCCATATCACCCATCTGTTCCATAGCTTCATCCATCATTTCCTGCAAGCCTTCTGGGCCTTCAGGAAATTGCATGTTATCCATGTTTAACTCCTCCGTTACCAGCAGGTCAACACCTTGTGGATGCGGCCGAACTTGAAAAGTCATCATGCCAGTATTGGCAAACTTATCTTCAATTTCTAGCTCACTGACCAACTCATAGAAGAGTTTTTCAACCATACTTTGATTGACCAAAAAGTCACGCATCTTAATGTCATGCGCTTTCAAATCTTCAAATGTTAGGGAAATTTTTATCGTTTTATCATTGATTTGCTTATATTCCATCGTACTAACCTCACGTTTCGTTTCAGAGTATCTCATCTATCTCAGAGACCCCCTTGAACTCTTATTATATCATAAAAGCGCTAAAATTAGCACTTTTGAATGATTGCAATGCTCATTTGACTCTTATAAAACTTGAGCAAGGAAATCTTGCGTCCGTTGTTCTTTAGGATGATCAAACAGTTCATTTGGTGTGCCACTCTCGACGATTTTGCCATCCGCCATAAAGATCACGCGATCCGCCACTTCCTTAGCAAAGCCCATCTCATGCGTCACGATGACCATGGTCATCCCATCTTTTGCTAAATTTTGCATGACATTTAGAACATCACCAACCATTTCAGGATCAAGAGCAGATGTCGGCTCATCAAACAGCATGACATCAGGATTCATCGCAAGCGCTCTGGCAATGGCGACACGTTGTTGTTGGCCACCTGATAAACTTTGTGGATAGGCCTCAGCTTTTTCAGACAAACCAACTTTAGCTAATAACTCAATCGCAACTTCAACCGCCTCTTCTTTTGAGAGTTTACCAGTTGTCATCGGTGCCAAAGTCAGATTATCAAGCACCGTCATATTTGGAAAAAGGTTAAACTGCTGGAAAACCATGCCCATTTTTTCGCGATGTTTAAAGACATCCACTGACTTGTCTGCAATATTTGTGCCTTCAAAATAAACATCACCCTTAGTTGGCGTTTCAAGTAAATTCATAGTCCGGAGAAAAGTTGATTTACCAGACCCAGAAGGACCAATCATGACCACAACTTCGCCACGTTTAATCTGGATATCCAAACCTTTCAACACTTCATTTTTGCCAAAATATTTATGTAAACCTTTAATGTCAATCAAATTTTCTGTGGTCATTTTGCATAGCCTTTCCCAAGTTTTTTCTCAAGGAGATTGATGAGTCGACTTGTGATAAAGGTCACCACGAAATAATAAACAGCGACGAGTAGCCAAGGCGATAAACTTTGATAGGTCGTTGAACTGGTCGTCTGAGCACCGTTATAAAGCTCCATAACGCCAATCGTTGCCAATAGCGAACTGTCTTTGATAATGGTCACAAACTCATTACCTAAAGCAGGCAAGATATTGCGAATTGCTTGCGGTAGGATAACTTTTATCATCGTTTGATGAGGTCGGATACCGAGTGAGTAGGCAGCCTCAGTCTGTCCTTTAGGCACAGCATTAATCCCACTCCGAACGATTTCGGCGACATAAGCACCTGAGTTCATCGACAAAACAATAATCCCTGGCACCAAGCGCGATAAATCTTCTGTCAGGATACCGAGTTGAAATTCTGGTAAAGGCATTTTGCCAAGAATTTGAAAACCAATCATAATCTGTACTAACATCGGTGTGCCACGAAAAATTTCAATGTACACATTGGCCAGCCAACGCAAAACACGGACTTTTGATAATTTAGCTAGGGCAATCATCGTCCCAAGCAGCGTACCGATTGCCACGACAAAGGCTGAAATCATCAAGGTAACAATCAAGCCGTCATTAAAATAAGGCAGGAATTTATCGATAAAATTAAAACTCATAAAACTCTACTTTCTGAAAATCGTAATATCTCTTATTATATCACAAACTACTAGTCCTTTATCTAAATTCTCCCAGATAAAATTCAATTTGATTGCCTGTTTTCACCTTAGTTTCTGTCACCCCCTTATCCGCAAGTCTACCATCAACCTTAAAAAGCCAGTAGAGATTGCTTGACTCAATTTGAGAAATGTCGTCAATTCCCGTGATGATACCTGATTTTAGCGTTACTTTTGTCTTGGATTCTAGCAAATCTAAGACAGTTTCATCAATTCTGATTGGCACATTTTGATAGGTTTTGACGGTTGAGTTGTCAAATTTGATGATTAAGGTTGCTGTACCATGCTGTTCAGATCTACTAGCTTTGTGACAAGACGATAGGACAATAACGGATAGGATACAAAAGAAACTGACTAAAATTTTTTTCATAAGTCCATTTTATCAAAAAAATAGGGTTGACTGCCAACGATAGAAATCATAGCCTAAAAAAAACGTCAATGACGTTTTCAATAGTTAGATTTAACCGACAATGCGTTGCTCAGTATCAAAGTCAAAGAAATGACCTTTATTGACATTGAATGTCAAGTCAACTTCATCACCTGGTTGACGGAAGTCACGTGCGTCCACTTTTGAGACAAATTCAGTGTCACCGATTTTAGAATAAAGCATTGTTTCAGCACCGAGCAACTCAGAAACCACAACTTCAGCTTTAACATTTTGGTTAGGGAAGACTTCTTGCACAATCCCATCAGCTGAGATATCTTCTGGACGAATACCAAACCAAACTTTTTTCTTGTCATAGCCGGCATTTTTAAGAACTTTTTGTTGGCCTTCAGGAATGGCGATATCAAGACCTGCACCATTTGTCATGCAAGTCCCATCAACCGTTACTTCAAAAAAGTTCATAGCTGGGCTACCGATAAATCCGGCTACGAATTTATTAGCAGGTTCATTATAAAGATCTTTTGGTGCACCGATTTGTTCAATACGACCAGTTGTGCCATCCGCACTTTTAGACGCACTCATGATAACAATTCGGTCCGCAAGTGTCATCGCTTCTGTTTGGTCATGGGTAACATAGATAGTTGTTGCTCCGATACGACGGTGAATTTTGGCAATTTCTGCACGCATTGACACCCGAAGTTTAGCATCCAAGTTTGACAAAGGTTCATCCATCAGGAAGACTTTAGCATCACGGACAATGGCACGTCCCATGGCCACACGTTGGCGTTGACCACCAGACATATCAGCTGGTCTACGGTCTAGAAGCTCAGTCAAACCAAGAATAGCAGCCGCTTCTTCAACACGTTTTTTGATTTCATCTTTTTTGTATTTGCGCAATTTCAGACCAAATGCCATGTTGTCAAACACTGTCATGTGTGGATAGAGAGCGTAGTTTTGGAAAACCATGGCAATATCACGGTCTTTAGGTGCCACATCATTCATCCGTACACCGTCAATCGTGAATTCACCACTTGTAATATCTTCAAGACCTGCAATCATGCGGAGTGTTGTTGATTTACCACAACCTGAAGGCCCTACGAAAACGATAAATTCTTTATCTTTCACATCCAAGTTGAAATCTTCTACGGATTTGATTTTCGCGTTAGGATAAACTTTGTCTACGTGTTCTAATTTAAGGGTTGTCATTATGTCTACCTCATTTTTTATTTGATAAACTTATTATAGCGTAAACGTTTACATATTGTAGTTGACAAACTGCCTATTATTTATGTACAAAACGCTCATAAAATCCCACCTAAACAATAAAAACAATCTAAAGTTTGAAATCACCTTGGCGGTCAAAGAAAAATTTTGCAAACTGCCTAACATTTTCAAGTTCTGACCATTTTTGTGTTTGAAAATCAGACAAATCAAGATTATAAATTGTCGCTTCAAGCATTCCTAGCAAGATGGGAGAATGCGTTGCAATCACAAACTGGCAATCAAGATAGTGTGCTAAATCATTAATCGTCGTCGCAAGTTTTAACTGATTTTCTGGCGACAAAGAGGCTTCTGGTTCATCAAGAAGATACAAGGCATCTGGTTTTAGATAGTCTTCAAAAATCTGCATTGCCGTCTCACCATTAGAATATTTTTCTTGCGCAAATTGCAGGCGTTCAAGCTGTTGTTGCCACTTATAAGACCCTTTTTTCATGGCAATTTCTTCTTTCGTCATCCCAAGTTGACGCCGTTCATAAATATAACCTTCTTCTAAAACACTTTCTTGCTGAATTTTCTTGATTTCATACAAGATATCCTCACTCTTAAGATAACGACTATTGTCAGGGATTCTACGTCGAATCCGCCCCTCATCATCATCTTCTAAAACTAAGTGACATTCCGACAAATACTCGCTGTAATAATCTTTTATCCCCCATTTAGTCGGTGGCTCACCGCCAGAAATCTGTAACAGATTTGCGATAATATTTAGCAAAGTAGACTTACCACTCCCATTATCGCCATAAAAAATCGTGATGCGATCAAATGTGAGCAAAGCACCTGCTTTTTTGTGTAAAATACGGTAAGGATAGATATTAGTATTGGGATAACGATGTCCAGATAATTGTAAATTTCTGATATAGCGCATGTCTACTCCTTCCTTTCCAAATAAACGGATTAATCTGATACAAAAATAGACTTATCAAGAATGACAAATCTAGTTCATGAAGGCTTCCTTAAAAACTCTGCCGCTTAGATTTCCGTTCCGCACGGCCTTGCGCACGACCTTCAATTCGTTTCGTAGCTTTCTTTTGCTTATCAATTTCCCAGCCGATTTTTTTCTTGTAGGCAGGTTTGATTTTTTTCTTTTTCTTCTTCACAAGCCCAATCATGGTGATATCAAGTGCTTCTTTTGATTTCTCACGTTTTTCACGACGGTCGCGATCATAAGAATCTGTGATTTCACCATTTTTAATGACTTTTGGTGTGAATTTGATACCTGTTTTCTCAAGTTCATGAATGACAGCATCATCAGACGGTTGATAGAGCGTAATCGCTGTCCCAGTCATCCCATTTCGACCCGTCCGACCGACACGATGGACGAAGAATTCTAAATCACGAGGAATTCCGTCGTTGATAATATGGCTTACACCTTCAATGTCAATCCCACGCGCCGCCAAGTCTGTCGCCACGACATATTGATAGTCGAGGTTTTGCACGACCTTCATAATCCGCTTACGCTCACGTGGTGGCACCCCCCCATGAATCTTAGCGACTTTAAAGCCATTATTCGCCAAAAAGCTGTGAATCTCATCGGCTCTGTCTTTCGTATTGGCAAAAATCATAGCTAGATACGGATTAAGCGTCTGCAGCACTTCCAGAATGGCGCTGTTATTCCCGCGACCCTTGGTCGAAATCAACCAGTTGTCAATAGTATCGCTAATGACCGTTTTCGTCGCGATTTTCTCCATGACGGGATTGTTGAGATATTTCTTGAGGAAAGGTTGGAGTTTTTGCGGAATGGTTGCTGAGAACACCAGCATCTGCACCTTTTTGTCAAAGGTACCTGCGATTTGATCCACTTCGTTTAAAAATCCCATGTCCAAAGTCATGTCTGCTTCATCGATAACGAAAATATTGGCCGTATAAGTTTTCAAGGCTTGGGCATTAATCAAGTCTAAGATACGACCGGGTGTCCCGATGACGATATGAGGCTGATTACCAGATAGTTTTTCAATCTGACGTTTTTTATCCGTCCCGCCGACAAAATTTGAGATACGGATACTATCATCAAACTTGGTAAACTCTTGCGCAGCGTTATAAATCTGCGTCGCAAGTTCGCGTGACGGTGTAGTAATCACAGCTTGAACGCCATCAATGGCAGTGTCTAGTTTTTGGAAAATCGGTAGTAAAAAAGTATGGGTTTTACCAGAACCTGTTTTAGATTCGCCAACGATATCACGGCCTTCAAGCGCAATCGGCATCAACTTTTCTTGGACTGGTGTCGCCGTTTTGAAGCGAATGCTTTCTAAAGTGTCGTTAATAAAGGGTTTAAAATTAAAATCTGTGAATTCCATATTTTTCTCGTTTTTCTAGTAGTCGTGCTTTTATTATACCACAAAAAAATCGCCAAATTCGGCGATTTTCGATTATCAATCATTAAACGATTGACAGGTATCAGTCTTTATTCTTTTTATAAGTCGCTAAGCGATTATAATTTTCACTGCGTTCTGTCATCACTTCTACTGTATGATGCAACATATCTTGAACTTCTTGCTCATCTTTCTTAACGCTACGAAGGGCAGAGAAACGGGTTTGTTTTTCAAGGAAGTCTGCCATTTTACTAAAGTCAGCTTTCTTATAATCAATCCGCATCGGATCTTTACCTTTAGCAGCAAGACGTGGATCATAACGATAGAGTTGCCAGTAGCCAGACTCAACCGCTTCTTTTGATTCCTTGATGGTTTGACTCATACCACCACGCAAACCGTGATTGATACAAGGTGTGTAGCCGATAATCAAAGATGGACCAGGATAGTTTTCTGCTTCCTGAATAGCTTTGATGGCTTGCGTTGGATTCGCTTCAATGGCTATTTGCGCCACATAAACATCATTGTAAGCAATCGCCATCATGCCCAAATCTTTTTTCTTAGTCTTCTTACCACCAGCCGCAAACTTAGCAATCGCTGATGTTGGTGTCGCTTTAGACATTTGACCACCAGTATTGGCATAAAGTTCGTTATCCATGACTAGGATATTGACATCTTCATTCGTCGCAAGCAAATGGTCAATCCCTGCATACCCAATGTCATAGGCCCAACCATCACCACCGATAATCCATTGACTTGGTTTCACCAACATATCTTCATCAGCTAAAATAGCTTGCAAGTCCTCATTTGTTTCAGTTTGCAAGGCTGCCGCAACTTTAGTGGCACGTTGACGGCTACCTTCACCCTCATCTTTGTTAGCTAACCAATCCACTAACAAGGCTTTGGTATCATCAGAACCTACCTCAGCTGCAAGGGCTGCTGTCACTTTATTGACCAAGCGATCCCGCTTCATTTGATTGGCAATATGCATGCCTAAGCCGTATTCTGCGTTATCTTCAAAGAGCGAATTACTCCAAGCCGGTCCTTGACCTGCATCATTAGTCGTATAAGGTGTCGCTGGTGAAGAACCACCCCAAATTGATGAACAACCTGTGGTATTAGCGATCATCATCCGATCCCCATAAAGTTGTGTCAAGAGCTTAACATAAGGCGTTTCCCCACAGCCACTACAAGCTCCTGAGAATTCAAGTAAAGGCTTTTCAAACTGAGACCCCTTAACCGAATATTTCTTGACAGGATTGACTTTTTGACTTAAGGTCATGGCGAAAGCCCAATTGACAGCTTCTTCTTTTTGCGCATCGTAAGGCTTCAAGGCTAAGGCTTTTTCTTTAGCTGGACACACTTCAACACAGAGTCCACAACCTGTACAGTCCTCAAGTGACACCTGAATCCGATATTGCAAGCCATCCGCACCACGCATTTCACGTGTGATAAAGCCTTCTGGTGCTTCCTTAAGCTCTTCATCATCAGCCAAGAAAGGTCGAATCGCTGCATGGGGACAGATAAAGGCACATTCGTTACACATAGTACATTTATCAACTGACCATTCAGGGACTTCTAAGGCAACACCACGTTTTTCATAAGCAGCAGTTCCCATTGGCATAAAGCCACCTAACATACCGTTGTCAATCAAATCACCAACCGATAAATCGTTACCTTCTTGACGGTTAATTGGCTCCAAGATATTCGTGATATAGCTCGGCTTACCTGCTGTTTCACAGTGACATTTTTCTTCTGCTACCTCAAGTGTCGCCCATTCAGCGGGTACTTCAACCTGAGTCAGGGCATCAAATGTTGCATCAATGGCTTGCCAGTTAATCTCAACAATTTTCATTGATTTTTTGCCGTAAGCAGCCTTGATTTCATCTCGCATCAGTGGCAAGAAAGTCTCTCTGTCCATAATCGTCGACAGTTCAAAGAAAGCTGCTGACATAATCGTATTAATCCGACCATGTAAACCTAATCTTTGTGCAATCCCTGCGGCATTGATCGTATAAAACTTGATATTGTGCTCTGCCAAATAACGTTTGAGACGTTTCGGCAGATGTTGTTTAACCTTTTCTTCATCCCAAATGGTATTTAAGAGGAAAGTTCCCCCATCTTTCAACCCTTTAATCAAATCATATTTATGCAGATAGGCACTATTATGACAGCCGATAAAGTCACTTCGATCGACATTATAAGTTGATAAAATCGGTTCCTGACCAAAGCGAATATGAGAAATGGTCAAGCCACCTGATTTTTTAGAATCATAAGCAAAATAAGCTTGGGCATAGTAATCCGTGTGATTGCCGATGATTTTAATGGCTTGTTTATTGGCACCAACGGTACCATCTGAGCCTAATCCCCAGAATTTTGCTTGGAAAGTGCTATCTGGTGTTAAGTCAAGCACTTCTCCCATTGGCAATGACAGATTTGTCACATCATCTATAATCCCTACCGTGAAGCGACCTTTCATTTGATCCGCTGGCACAAGCATATGGTCATAAACAGCCACAATTTGATCTGGTGTGATTTCTTTCGAGGCGATACCGTAACGACCACCAATAACCGTCGGACGGTTCTCATGACGGTAAAGAACACTTTGTACATCTAGCAAGAGTGGCTCGCCATCTGACCCCGGTTCTTTCGTCCGATCCAAAACAGCAACAGTTTTAACAGTTTTGGGTAATTTGTCCAACAAGTTTTCAGCAGGGAATGGGCGATACAAATGGATATTAATATGCCCAACCTTGCGACCTTGCTTATTCAAATAATCAACCGTTTGTTGAATCGTCGGCGACACTGAACCCATCGAAATGATAACTTCTGTCGCTTCTGGGTCACCATAATAGTCCGTTAAGTCATAGGATGTGCCACGCAAAGCATTGATTTCTTGCATGTATTTTTGGACGATGGCAGGCATCCGATCATAGAACTGATTGACCGTTTCACGTTGTTGGAAATAGATATCTGGATTTTGTGCCGTCCCTGAAACATTTGGATGGTTGGGATTCATCCCTTGCGCTCGGAAATCTGCGAGTGCCTCCCAGTCAACCATAGCTTTCAAATCATCGTAGTCTAAGACTTCGATTTTTTGCAACTCATGACTGGTTCTAAAGCCATCAAAGAAATTCATGAAAGGCAATTTGCCTTCAATACTAGCCAAATGTGCCACAGCTGATAAATCCATAACTTCCTGAACGCTAGCCTCCGCCAACATACAAAAGCCTGTTTGGCGCGCTGCCATGACATCACTATGGTCACCGAAAATACTGAGGGCATTGGTCGTCACCGCACGCGCTGCCACATGAAAAACGCTCGGCAATAACTCCCCTGCAATTTTAAACATATTGGGAATCATCAAGAGTAGCCCTTGACTTGCCGTGTAGGTTGTTGTCAAAGCACCCGTTTTCAATGACCCGTGAACGGTTCCGGCTGCACCACCCTCACTTTGCATCTCAACAACGCGAACGGTTTCCCCAAAGATATTTTTTTGACCTTGTTCAGCCCATTCATCCACATATTCCGCCATTGTCGAGCTTGGCGTAATCGGATAAATCGCTGCAACTTCTGTAAACGCATAAGAAATATACGCCGCTGCAGCATTCCCATCCATTGTTTTGGTTTTCTTCATTTATTTTCACCTCTTTTAAGCGCTGAGTTATTCAACTTAATCGTTTAGAGCAAAGCCGCAACAAATGCTTTTAATGCCACAATATCATCATCCTCAGCAGCATTTTCTATCTTAACTGTATCTGCTCCTTTTTTAGCACCTGTTGCCGCAAAAGCCGTCTCAAAATCAATCGCTGCTTGACAGAAAGCCTCTGGGTAAAGTTCACTATCACCGCTACCTACAACGCCAAATACTTTACCTGATAAATCAATCTCTGGCAGTTCTTCATAAAATTCTTGCAGGTTGAATGGGATTTCCCCATCTCCATCAGTATAAGTTGCGATGACACAAACCTCAGCCTCTTCAAAGACATCCTCGTCAACATCATCATCAGCATCAATGACCTCAACATCAGCGCCTAGTGCCACGAACTCTTCTTCTAAAATTTCTGAAATTCCCTCTGTGTTCCCTGTTGTGCTTGAAAATACGATTTTTACTACTGTCATGTGTTTTACGACCTTTCTTTTCTTACAATATATGTTTTAAATTTAAACTTGACTAATTTTTTGCTATTGATTGGATAGCCTTAGCTAAACGTGGTAAGATGAGCATGGCAATCACACCACCAATCACTGCTGTGATTAACTGAGGCATACCAAATTGTGCCAGTAAGGCCACTTTGAGTGGTGTTTTTTTTGCGACAATCCCTTTTAGCACGACTGGTAAGATATACCAAGCTACTGCCAAATAGAGAACGGCAAATTTCACAAGTGACGAAATGACCGTCGCAATAATATAGCTCATCACAGATTTTGTTTCCTTGACATAGCGCACAATAAGCCACCATATGAAGACAAAAACAAGATTACCAACTGCCACAACAGGCGCTAAGACTGGCATGGCCAAATGTCCCGTTACGACTGCCAAAAGCGGGGTAAAAATACTAATCACGATCCCCGCCGGCAAACCCACCAAAAGGGTTGCAACCACTAAAATCAAATTGACAATTGACCCTTTAATTAGGATATACTGAGGGCCAACCATTAAATATTCAATGACGGCAATCAGAGCTAATAAAACGGCTGTTTGGGTAAGCGTTAAGGCTTTTTTGCTCATAAATGCTTGATAGCTCACGTGCCGTGGAAACTACCATTTACCTCCTTTTTGAGATGTTGAGGCAACGCTTTGGTAGGTAGAAAAATAGGAAAAGGTGTAAAGACAGCATATTATCTGCGAACTCTTTATCTATTTTCCTAGACCTAGGAAGTCGAAGCTCAACCGTGTACTTAAAAATAGAATTAGACACTAATATCTGCTTGCACAGATGGTTTGCTTAAAATTCTTGACTGAATTGCCGTGCTTAATTCCTGCAATTCTACTTTTGTCAATTCTCCGTTTTTGATTAAAGCTAGTGTTTTTTCAAAATCTGACATGTGTTTTCCTCCATTTATTAAATCATCATTGTCTGACACGCTTGCGTTACTCCTCTATAGGACTTTGAAAGCTCGTATGCAAGATATGATGAACTTTGTTGCTACCTAGTTTTTCAAGAAATTCTTGTTAGCTTATGTGTTACCGAAACTACCATTTGCCTCTTTTTATTTGGTAATGCTTAGACACTAATATCTGCTTGCACAGATGGTTTGCTTAAGATTCTTGACTGAATTGCCATGCTTAATTCCTGCAATTCTACTTTTGTCAATTCTCCGTTTTTGATTAAAGCTAGTGTTTTTTCAAAATCTGACATATTTTTTCTTATAACATTTATATTAGCGAGCAATTCCCACCAACATAAAACCTTTCTCTTTTTTTAATGAATTTTATTGCACTTCTTGATTTCATTTCAATATTTTTGTCTTTAATTCTTGTAAAGTCAAAATCTGGAAATTACGCTTCTCAATCCCTCTTGCTTCGCTAATTTTTTGAATTAAATCATCTGTTTTCGAATCAATTTTTGTCACATTAGATTTAAATTCTTCTCCAGCTGTCAACGAAATTGCAAACTTATCTTCACTAATCATGAATGCTTTCAAAACTCTATTTTTTTCAATCAATAAAATATATTTACTTTGACCTGTTGGCAATAGTATATTATTCGGAATTTTCAATTTACTTGGGAGTTTATTTCCGACAAGAAACTTTGTTTCAGATAATTTTTTATCATGATTTAACTTAGTTTCAACAATCAAATTAGAAGATTTGATTGCCTCGTTTAATGAAATGAATACTTCAGAATTTTGATTATCCCGATTGCTACATGATACCAAAAGCAAGAAAGAGAAAATAAGAGGCAATAAGATTCTTTTATTAATACCAATTTTAGCGCCTTCTTTATCTTTTGAAGTAGGTGTTGTCGCTTTCATTTTATTACCATAAGCATACACTTTTAATGACAAATTGAATTACTGTTGCTCCTCCAACACCCAGTAAACTTGTCACAACTATCAATACTGGTAAATTATTCTTTTTTCATCTTGTGTTTTCCTCCATTCATTAAATCATCATTGTCTTACCTGCTTTACTCCTCTATAGGATTTTGAAAGCTCGTATGCAAGATATGATGGGCTTTGTGACTACCCGGTGCTTCAAGAAATTCTTGATAAATATGTTGGAGCACTGGGTTTTCGTGCGAACGCCGCAAGCCTTTGCCACGATCCTCAGCATAGAGTGCTTGTGCACGCTTAGATTTCAAATCCACGAAGTTTCGAACAGAACCCGGCTGCACCGGTTGTCCACCACCATTGACACAACCACCAGGACAGGCCATGATTTCAACAAAGTGATAGAAGGCTTCGCCTTTTTCGATTTGTTCAATCAAGCGTTTCGCATTATTGATACCAGATGCGACGGCAACTTTGACGGTTTGTCCGCTCATCTCATAGGTGGCTTCTTTGATGCCTTGTGTGCCACGTACTTCTGTAAAATCAACGGCTTCAAGCGCATGACCTGCTAGCGTTTCACTAGCTGTCCGCAAGGCTGCTTCCATCACGCCACCAGTGGCGCCAAAGATATAACCGGCACCTGTCGCATCGCCTAGTGGCTGGTCAAATGTTTCATCTGGCAGGTCATTAAATCGAATACCGACTTTATCAATCATCCGTGCCAATTCTCGGGTTGTCAAGGCGATATCCACATCTGTGAAGCCTACTGTCGCTTGGTTTTTACGTGTGACTTCAAATTTCTTCGCAGTACATGGCATGATACCAACGACAAAAATATCTTTAGGATCGATATTATTTTTTTGCGCATACCATGTTTTAATCAAAGCACCAAACATTTGTTGCGGTGATTTACAGCTTGATAGGTTGGGAATAAGCTCTGGATGGTAGGCTTCACAGTATTTGACCCAACCGGGTGAGCAGGATGTAAACATTGGAAATGGGCCGTTATTTTCGACACGTTGCAAGAATTCTGTTGCTTCTTCCATAATGGTGAAGTCGGCCGCAACGTTGGTGTCAAAGACTCTATCAAAACCAATGCGACGCAAAGCTGCAACCATTTTTCCTTCGACATTTGTGCCAACAGGCAATTGGAAGGCTTCACCTAGGGTCACACGCACACTCGGTGCGGTTTGAACGACGACGTGTTTAGTTGGGTCTTGCAGCGCTGCCCAGACTTCTTGGGTCTGATCTTTTTCAGCAATCGCCCCCGTCGGACAGACGACAATACACTGTCCGCAAGAGATACAATCGACATCGCCTAGGTCTTGCTCATAAGCACTACCGATATGCGTGTTGAACCCACGATCATTAGCACCGATGACGCCAACTGCTTGTAATTTTTTACAAACAGAGACACAACGGCGACATAAAATACATTTATTGTTATTTCGATACATATGAACTGAGCTATCATCAAATTCATATTCACAATTTTCGCCATTGTAAAAGTCTTCGTCATCAACGTTGAACTCTTTACAGAGTTTTTGAAGTTCACAGTTGCCATTTCGGATACATGATAAACACTTACGTTCATGTGTCGATAAGATGAGTTCAAGATTTGTTTTTCTTGATTTGAAAACACGATCAGAGTTGGTCTTAATCGACATCCCCTCAGTAATCGGATACACACAAGAGGTCACGAGGTTGTTCACCCCTTCAACTTCTGTTAGACAGATTCGACAAGCTCCGATTTCATTGATTTCCTTTAAAAAACAGAGTGTCGGGATATCAATATTATTCAGGCGCGCAGCCTCAAGAATCGTTGAGCCTTCTGGCGCCGTGTAAGTTTTACCATTGATTTTAATCGTTACTTCTTTCACTGACACACCTCCTTCTAGACAATGTTAATCGCATCAAAGCGACACGTGTCATAACATACGCCACATTTAATACAGATTTCTTGGTCAATTTCATGCACTTTTTTGACTTCGCCATTTATCGCCGCTACCGGACAATTTCTAGCGCAAGCTGTACAGCCTGTACATTTATCTGGCTGAATTTCATAGCGAATAAGATTTTTACAGACACCAGCTGGACAGCTTTTGTCCACAACGTGTGCGACATACTCATCACGGAAATAACGGAGGGTTGACAGGACTGGATTTGGTGCGGTTTGTCCTAAACCACACAAGGAATTACCTTTGATATGGTCACAAAGCTCTTCCATTTTATCCAAATCTTCTAGCGTCGCTTTCCCCATGGTAATCTTGTCAAGTATTTCTAGTAAGCGTTTGGTACCAATACGACAAGGCACACATTTGCCACAGCTTTCCTCAACTGTAAATTCAAGGAAGAATTTGGCGATATCAACCATACAGTTGCCTTCATCCATGACAATCAAACCACCTGAGCCCATCATCGAGCCGATTTCAATTAGATTATCATAGTCAATTGGAATATCGTAATGTTGCATCGGAATACAACCACCAGATGGACCACCTGTTTGTGCTGCCTTGAATTGCTTCTCATCTGGAATACCGCCGCCGATATCTTCAACAATTTCTCTTAGTGTGGTACCTAATGGAATTTCAACCAAGCCTGTATTTTCAATTTTGCCACCCAGTGCAAAAACTTTGGTTCCCTTGGATTTTTCAGTCCCCATACTTGCAAACCATTCCGGACCCTCAAGAATGATTTTTGGAATATTAGCATAAGTTTCGACATTATTGACAATCGTCGGTTGACCAAACAAACCTTTTACCGCTGGAAACGGTGGCTTCGGTCTAGGTTCGCCGCGACGTCCTTCGATACTTTCAAGAAGGGCTGTTTCTTCACCACAGACAAAGGCGCCTGCGCCTAAACGCAAATCAATATCAAAATCAAAGCCTGAGCCAAATATATTTTGACCAAGTAGACCTAATGCCCGAGCTTGTTCAATTGCAATCTCTAAGCGTTCAACAGCGGTGGGATATTCGGCACGCACATAGATATAGCCTTGATTGGCACCTATCGTGTAGCCTGCAATCGCCATGGCTTCAAGAACAGCATGCGGGTTGCCTTCTAAGACAGAACGATCCATAAATGCTCCCGGATCGCCTTCGTCAGCATTACAAATAACATATTTCTGATCTGAGATGCTTGCCTTAGCAAATGCCCATTTTCGAAAAGTCGGAAAACCACCGCCACCACGGCCACGCAATCCTGAAGTTTCTAAAATTTTGATAACATCGTCTGCCGTATAATCGTTGACAACTTTAGCCAAGGCTTGATAGCCATCAAAGGCGATATAATCTGAAATTTTTTCTGGATCAATGCGTCCACAGTTATCAAGCGCTACCCGTTTTTGTTTATGATAAAACGGCGTATCCATTAGCTTATTGACAACTTCTTTTGTTTTATGGTCATGATACAAGAGTTTTTCAACATACTCGCCTTTTATCAAATGCTGACTGACAATTTTTTTCGCATCTTTTGGTTTAACTTGATGATAGAAGACACCATCTGGATAGACGATAACAATCGGCCCTTGCGCACAGAGTCCAAAACACCCCGTTCGAACAACATTGACCCTGTCCATCATGTCATTTTTAGCTAGCTCTTCTTTTACAGCTGTGACAAAATCATCACTTTTTGAAGAAAGACAGCCCGTCCCTGCACACACCATGATTTCAAAATCAAAAGGGTGTTCACCCGCTTCTTCCATCCGCATAGCGACAGATTGCCGATTGACATTTCGTAAATCAGTTAATTGCTTCCAATTTTTGATCAAACCTACTCACTCCTTTCTGCGATTCCACTTCGTGAAATCTTGAAACTTAACCTGAAACTGAACTTTAAACACCCGATGCTTCTTTTTGGTAGGTCGCAAGAACTTTTTCACTTTTCTTTTTGTTCAACCGACCATAGACTTCTTCATTGACCTTCAATACAGGGGCTAAGCCACAAGCACCGATGCAACGACAAGATTCCAAAGTAAATTTTTTATCCTCTGTCGTTTCACCTGATTTGATTGCTAACAAAGTGGATAGTCCGTCCAGAATATCACCTGCACCTTTGACATAGCAAGCCGTCCCCATACAGATACTAATCGTATAATCCCCTTTAGGTACAAAAGAGAATTGAGAATAAAACGTTGCCGTACTATAGAGTTCTTCTAATGGTACATCTAAAGCTTTTGCTATTCGTTCTAGCAATTCTTTTGGTAGATAGCCATAAATACGTTGCGTTTCTTGCAATAGTGGCATCTGCGCACCTCGCTGAATTTTCAATCGTGCTAGTGCTAGTTCAAATTCTTTTCGTTGACTTTCTGTTTCTACAAAATCAAACTGAACCGTCTTTTTTTCGCTCACAATTTAACTCCTCTCAACTTTACTTTATCAAAAATAGCTTATCTCAGCATTAAAAACACCAAGTAAGCGTTTACAATACTACAGTTTCATTATAACATTTTTTGTCTACAAAAAAAACGCATAACTCTATCGGAGATGCTTTAAATCAAGGTTTCTGTCCAATAAGTTTTACATTTTTCATTTTTTTGAAACAAAATTAAGCCAATAAATCGACTATTTTTTTTTAATTCGTTAGATATTTATTATTCAATACAATTAATCAAGATTACTGATGACAAATCAGTAGTTTTGTTCATCACTCAGACATTGAGAAAAATGCCTTAAAATCAATTCCCGTTCACTGCCTTAGTTTTATCCCTCTCATCAAAATCTAAGTCATTTTCATCAACGATACTTACATACTTACTAATTCTTATTGCCAATAAGTTGGCCGTTTTTTTTCATAAGCCGTGATGAGGTCTTCATATTGCAAGGTAATCCCGATATCGTCAAGACCATTCACAAGTTTACGTTTCCATTCTGCATCAATCTCAAAAGTAAAGTCGCCTTTTGAGGTTTTGATAACTTGATGAGGTAAATCAATCTCAATCGTTTCATCTGGCGATAAAGCTGCCAGAATTTCACGATTTTCTAAGGGTTGCACAATGGGTAGAATCCCATTTTTCAGTTCATTATTGTAGTGAATATCTGAAAATGACCCTGCAATCACCGCACGAAAGCCATAATCTTTAATTGCCCAAGCCGCATGTTCACGAGACGATCCAGAGCCAAAATTGTCCCCTGAAATCAAAATCGTAGCTTGACGATATTCTGGATGGTTGAGGATAAAGTCAGGATTTTCAGCCTCACCGTCGCTCAGATAGCGCCATTCAAAAAACATATTTTTGCCAAAACCTGTTTTATCCGTCGCTTTTAAAAACTGTTTGGGAATGATTTGGTCGGTATCAATATTATCATTCATCAGCGGCACGGTTGTGCCTTTATAAACTGTCAATTTCTCCATATTTTATTTTCCTTATCTTTTCAAAGTGTCGATTGTTCTGACTAATCAGATGAAGATATCATTTTTTTGATTTGATTTATTTTTTTGTTCAATCATCTCTATTAAATAAGTAGCATTTTCATTTTGATAAGGAATACCAATAATTTTAGTACCCAAATTAAAATTCAAAGTTTCGCCAGTTTTCAAAGTAAAAATCAACTGATGTTCTAATGAACCTTTGATAATTCTAGTTTCAGCTAACTCATGATGTGCAATAAACAATGTTTGATTTAGAAGTTCGCCACTCAACTTCTTAGCCTGTATAATCAGAAAGCCATCCTCTTCAAGGCTAAGATTGAAGATGCAAGCGTTCTTCATTTCTGAAATAAGAGTCACAAATGGAATTAAACCAAAAATACCTGCGCTACTACGTCCTGTTATACTAATTCTAATATTTCTACTATCTTTTGCATACCCTAAAGATTTTTTAAAACGATTAATATATTCCTCATCACCATGATATTTCGGCATTAAACCAGCACCTCCCGTGCATCTACAAATTTGCCATTGATGGCTGCCAATGCCGCCATAACTGGACTACAAAGGTGTGTCCGCGCGCCATGACCTTGACGTCCCTCAAAGTTACGGTTGGAAGTTGATGCGCAGTGAACTCCCTCAGGCACATGGTCAGGGTTCATACCGAGACACATGGAACAACCCGGTTCACGCCATTCAAAGCCAGCATCGGTAAAGATTTTATCTAGACCGAGTGCTTCCGCTGCTTTTTTTACTGGACGACTGCCCGGCACAACAATCGCCGTCAGTTTATCAGAAATTTTGTGACCTTTGACAATCTCAGCTGCCAGCTGTAAATCACTTAAACGCGCATTGGTGCATGACCCGATAAAAACATACCCTAGATCGATATCACTTGGCTTACCACCCGGTGTTAAATCCATGTATTGGTAAGCTCGCTCGTCATTGAAATCTTTGATTTCTGGGAATTTTTCTGTAAACTCAATCCCCATTTCTGGATTAGTGCCCCAAGTCACCATCGGCGCAAGTTTTGACACATCGATTGTAATCACTTTATCATAAGTCGCATCAGCATCCGACGGCAAGGTTTCCCAATCCGCAATCGCTGCTGCCATATCTTTCGGTGCAAACTCACGACCCGTCACATAATCATAGGTTTTTTGATCTGGGTTCATGAGACCCATTTTCGAGCCAAATTCAATAGCCATGTTACAAATCGTCATGCGTTCTTCCATCTCAAGTGCCGCAATCGCTTCACCTGTAAATTCAACCGCATAGCCCACCCCCGCATCAACGCCATATTTAGCAATAAGAGCTAGGATAAAGTCTTTGGCATATACCCCTTTAGCAGGCTTGCCAATAAACTCAACTTTCATTTGCTTAGGTTTGACTTGCCAAAGTGTTTGTGTCGCAAAAACGTGTTCAACTTCACTTGTGCCAATCCCAAAAGCAATCGCACCAAAAGCGCCGTTTGTTGCCGTATGAGAATCCCCACAAACGATAACCTTACCGGGCTGTGAATGACCTGTCTCAGGTCCCACCATGTGAACAATCCCTTGACGATCGGAGCCATGCGTTGCCGCATCAATTCCGAATTCTTGAACATTGCGCGCTAGGGTATCAATCTGATTTTTCGAAATCAAATCTGAAATGTTAAAAATATCAACCGTCGGTACATTGTGGTCAGTCGTCCCGAAAGTCAAATCTGGGCGACGAACTTTCCGTCCAACTTCACGTAAACCTTGAAAAGCTTGCGGGCTTGTTACCTCATGAATCATGTGAAAATCCACATAAAGGAGCTGTGGCTCGCCAACTTCACCCATAATCACGTGGCGTTCCCACAGTTTATCAAATATTGTTTGTCCCATTTTTACTTCTTTCTATATTCATACTTTAAAAATTATTTTATTTTTTTATTTTATAAATTTTTGAAATTCTAGATGGATAAGTTTCCTGAATAAGACCACTGTAGTATACTTTAAGCTTTTCTCCAGCAACATATTTTTTACTATCAATCTCTTCTTGAACAATACCCAAATCGTACAGTCCGTCTTTGTTTCTCAAACATAACCAACCACTAGAAACTTCTTCTAGTTCTCCTGTCATTGTCGATGTTAGAACTGGTATGATTGTATCACCCGTATTCGTTTTTGGCAACAAAAAGTTGTAGACCAAAAAACTGACGCTCGTTAGCAATAACAGAATGATAATGATGACTTTCTTCTTTTTAACCACATTAGCTCCTATCTATCCTATCAATTCTTTTTTAAGATGACAAAGATGGTAACAATGTCTATCTCAGCGCCTAGCCACCAGCTAAGTTGAAATTCGATTTTTCTCGTTTTATGGTGAAAAATATGTGCTGAAACAAGCGCACCGACACCGCCAAATAAAAGCGATGTTAGTAATAAAGTCTTTTCGCTAATTCGCCAGAGTCCACGTTTGGCACGCCGTTTGTCTTCGGCATAGAGTACGAAAACCACCAGATTCCAAAGAATAAGCAAACCAATTAAAACATCTTTTATCATCATAAGTTAGCAACAATAGCTGCTGTCATCTCTGACAAACTAGCTGTGCCGCCCAAATCTTTTGTCAGGATACCTTCTAGTAATGTTTTATTGACTGCATTTTCAATATACTGAGCCCCAGCTATTGCTTCAAAGCTTTCACGTAACATCATAGCCACTGACAAAATCATAGAGATTGGATTAGCAATGCCTAACCCAGCTATATCAGGCGCTGAGCCGTGGATTGGTTCATAAAGACTGGGACCATCAGCCGCATGAGAGGCAGAAGGCATGACACCTAAAGTACCGGGTAAGACACTTGATTCATCTGATAAGATATCGCCAAAGAGGTTTTCGGTGACAATCACATCAAAGTCGCTCGGATTGGTAATCATTTTCATAGCGAGGCTATCAACAAGGGCATGCTCTAAAATCACATCTGGATAATTTTTCGCAACATCTTCAGCGACGATGCGCCAAAGTTTAGAGGTTGCCAGCACGTTTTGCTTATCAACCGAGGTTACTTTTTTGCCACGACCACGCGCAATGTCAAAGGCAACTGTGATAATCCGCTCAATTTCTTCATATGTGTAGTCATTAATATCACGCGCACTGCGTTCTTTCAAGGTATGCTCGCCGAAATAGATACCACCTGTCAATTCACGAACGACCACAAAGTCAACGCCTTCGATAATCTCTGGTTTCAGAGGTGACAAGTGTTTGAGCGCATCAAAAATTTGCACAGGTCGGATATTGGCAAACAGACCTAGTTCTTGACGCAAGGCGAGCAAGCCCTGCTCTGGGCGAATAGTAGCATCGTTGTATTGCGGACCGCCGATAGCCGCCAAGAGAATCGCATCAGCACTTTTAGTGGCTGCTAATGTCACTTCTGGTAGTGGATGCCCTCCAGCATCAATAGCTGCTCCGCCAAAGGGGTACGCATCTATTGTATAATCAAAATTAATTTTCGGTGCAACAGCTGCTAAAACTTCAAGACCCGCAGCCATAATTTCTGGACCAATGCCATCACCTGCTAAGGCTACAATTTTTTTCATCATGTTTTTTATTCCTTCTACTTTTGAGTTACCTGTTCGGTTTACATCATCTCATTCTTCTGGATTTGCTTTTTCTGAAATTTTCTTGGTAATAATCCCTGCATTTTCACGTTGCACCAAAGTATTAGCATTGGCATAAGCAATCGCACTGGCACGTAAGACATCGAAGTCAAGACCATTAGCATTGAAAATGCTACCTGTATCATTATTTTCAACTGTAACATGAACTTCTGCCTGTGCATCAATCCCTTCCGTTATAGCGATAATGTTATAGCTATCAAGTTTAACCGATTGATTGAAGAACTGGTCGATAGCATTAAAGGTTGCTTCTACCGAGCCACTACCATTGGCAGTTGTTTCGATAATCTCGTGACCTTCATTTTTCAAGCTAATCGTAACCGTTTGTGTACCATCGTCATTAGAAGTAATCGCAAGATTATCAAATTGGAAACCTTCTGGATTTTCAACCGTTGTACCTGCGACTAGCGCCCGAACATCCGCATCTGTGATATCGTGTTTCTTATTAGCCAGCACCTTAAATTTAGAGAAGAGTTCCTTAATCTCAGCATCTGTCACCTCATCAAAGCCAAGTTCTTGGAGTTTCGTAACAAAAGCGTGGCGACCCGATAGTTTACCAAGTGGCAGAGAATTCTTCTTAACGCCGACCAGTTCTGGTGTGATAATTTCATAAGTTTCAGGATTTTTTAGCACACCATCCTGATGAATCCCAGACTCATGCGCAAAGGCGTTACCACCAATCACTGCCTTGTTTTTAGGAACTGGAATGCCTGAGAAACGTGAGACCATTTCAGAGGTTGCAAAGGTTTCATTGAGGACAATATCTGATGTGGCTTGATAGTAAGTCTCACGAATTTTGAGGGCAACTGCGACTTCTTCTAGTGCGACATTACCTGCTCGCTCACCGATACCATTAACCGTCCCTTCGACACGCCCCGCACCAGCTTTAATCGCCGCTAATGTATTGGCAGTCGCCATCCCAAGGTCATCATGACAATGGGGGCTGAAGATGATGTCTCGGTCAGATGTCACATAATCGATCAAAAAATTGAAAATCTCATAATATTCAGTCGGCGTTGTGAAACCGACCGTATCAGGAATATTGATGTAGGTTGCCCCCGCATCCACCGCTGCTTGAACCGCTTTGAGCAAGAAATCTTTTTCTGTCCGCGTCGCATCTTCCGGTGAAAATTCAACAATATCAAATAAACTTCTGGCATAGGTCACATGCTCAGTAATTGAGGCGATGACTTCATCTGGTGTCTTTTTGAGCTTGTATTTCATGTGGACTGGACTGGTTGCGATAAAGACATGAATCTGTGGATATGCCGCATCTTTCAGCGCCTCATAAGCAGCATCAATATCTGATTTGACAGCTCGTGCAAGCCCTGTGACCGCAGTTTGAGTTAAAGTTGCCGCAATCTGTTTGACCGCCTCAAATGAATCCGGACTAGCCGCAGGAAAGCCTGCTTCAATGGCTGAAATTCCCCATTTTTCAAGTTGTTTGGCAATGGCAACTTTTTCTTTGATTGAAAAATTGACACCTGGTGTCTGTTCGCCATCCCGAAGGCTAGTGTCCAGAAATTCTATTTTACGCATGATAATCTCCTCGTATAATATATTCTAGTAGTGATTAACCACTACGATTTTTACCTAATTGATATTAATTTTCACTTGACTACTGAGCCGTTTCTCAGAGATAATAGTTCTGGAATGGACTCACGGATTTTGC